>JAISRP010000113.1 GCA_031273585.1 Synergistaceae bacterium | reverse complement strand
GGGGCGCCGCCCCAAACCCCGCCAGGGAGCGCCGCTCCCTGGACCCTTTTCGCTTTTTTTGATTTTCGCCATGGGGCGCGAAAATCAAAAAAAGAAAATGGGGGTCCGGGGGACTGGTCCCCCGGCGGGCGTGGGCGGCGCCCACGGTGTTTTTTCCTGTTGCAAGGAGAGGGGGTGCGTTCGAGTGAGGCTGACGGAAATGTCCTGCACGAGCGGCTGAGCGGCTAAAATCGGTCCGGCGGAGCTGGACAAAATTCTGCGCTCGCTGCCGTCCGTTACGAGCGACATGATGCTGTCGTCGTGGAGCCACGGCGAGGACGCGGCCCTCTGGTCCATAGACGAGCGGAGGATCGGCATCCTCACAGTCGACTTCATAACCCCCATCGTCGACGATCCCCGGAAGTTCGGCGAGATCGCCGCCGCCAACGCCCTGAGCGACGTGTTCGCGATGGGCGGCAGGCCACTTGTTGCCTTGAACGTCGTCGGATTCCCAACTTCGCGCGAACCACTGGAGACGCTTCAGGAGATACTGAGCGGGGGGGCCAGCAAGATCGCAGAGGCCGGGGCGATACTGGCTGGCGGGCACAGCGTACAGGACCCCGAGCCCAAGTACGGGCTCGTGGTCTTCGGCGAGGTCGAGAAGGGGCGCGAGTGGCGCGTGGACGGCGCGCGGGACGGCGACGCCCTGATACTGACAAAACCCCTGGGGGTTGGCATAGCGGCGACTGCGATCAAGGCTGGGCTGCTGCCCCATGAGCACGAGGAGCGCGCCGCTCGAAGCATGTCCATGCTGAACGACTGGAGGAAGTGCGGGCTCGGGGAGGATCTCCTGCCGGCAATTCACGCCTGCACTGACGTAACCGGCTTCGGCCTGGCCGGTCACGCCCTCGACATGCTAGGAGGCGGCATGTCGCTCGACGTTCGAGCAGACCGCCTGCCAATCCTGGACGGGGTGAGGGAGATGGCGGCAATGGGGCTGATCCCGGCGGGCCTGTACTTGAACAGGGAGCACTCGGGCGGGCGCGTCGAGTGGGCGCTCGATGCCGGGGCGCGCGATCCCCTGATAAACGACATCATTTACGACCCCGAGACGTCGGGCGGCCTCCTGCTGGCCGTGGAGCGCGACGCCGCGGACGGAACAGCGGACGCGCTCGGAAAAATCTTCCCCGGAGCTGCCCGGATAGGGGAGTTTCATCGCGGGGACGGAGGCCTGAGGGTTATATGAGGACGGTAAAGGGCGTTGCACAGCGGCAATTTCTTAGGGAGTCCCTGATCAAGTAAATTTTTTCTTTCACCCGCAGGGTGAAAGAAAAAATTAAAACGGGGGTCCGGGGGACTGGTCCCCCGGCGGGCGTGGGCGGCGCCCACGGTCTTGAACGTCGGTCCCCCTACCGGTACTTTTCGAGCACCGCCTTCAACGTATCCGACGCTTTCTCCGCCGCGGCTATCACATCGGGGTCGAACTGGGTACCCGCGTTTTTCACCAGCTCGGCCATCGCGTCCTCGAAGCTCCACGCCGGTTTGTAGACCCTCGGAAACGCCAGCGCGTCCAGCACGTCAGCCGCCGACGTGATCCGGGCGAACAGCGGGATGTCGAGGCCCGCCCTGGGGGGGAAGTTCGGGTCGCCGGTGTAGCCATTGCCATCCCATCTCTGGTGGTGGTGAAGGGTTATGTCGTAGGCCATGCGCTCCAGCTTGGAGTCGGCCGTCGAGTACAGGGCCGCTCCCTTGGCGCAGTGCGTCTCCATTATGAGGCGCTCCTCGGCGGTGAGCTTTCCGGGCTTGTGCAGGACCGAGTCCGGCACGGACACCTTGCCGATGTCATGTAACATCGCGGCGATCCTGAGCGTGTCCTTCTCGATCATTATCTTCTCCTGCTCCAACTCCTTATCGACGGCCCACCTGTGATAAATCTCCGCCGCGAACGATCCGACGCGATGAACGTGCGCCCCGGTCTCCTCCGGGTCCCTGAGGTTCGAGATCCTGAGCATCGAGTCTATGAGACGCCTGGTCATGATGGACCTCGTGAGGTAGGGCATCGTCTGTCCGGACAGGAGGTCCGCGTACCTGACGTCCTCGTCGCTGAAGGACTTCACCCGCCCGTCGGCATCCTTGCAGTTGACGAGCTGAAGGACGGCTATCACGACGCTGCCCGAGCCAAGAATCGGCACGGTCAAGACGGAGACGGTCGTGTACCCGGACGCCTCGTCGAACGACTTGTTGAAGGAGTAAGGGACCTCGTCCGGAAGGTTTCCCACGTCGGGGATGTTCAGGATTTTTTTCTCGAGGGCGGCATATCCGCTGATGGACGAGCGGCTGATCGGCATCTCCATGTTGATGTAGTGGTTTCTCTGAGAGTTGTCGGAGAAGAGCGTGTCGTTCTGGACGTAGGCGAAGCTGAGCGTGTCCCCGCCCCCGGTCACGAGGTAGAACGTGCCGCCGTCGGCGCGAGTCGCGTCGCGCGCCTCGGTCAGCATCATCTCGATTATCGAGCTTATGTCCTCGAACTGGTTCACGTAGTGGGAGAACGACAAGAGCCTCTTCGATATGTTCGACTCCTTGTTCCTGTCCCTCTTGGTCCACGATACGCCGCTGTCCTTGAGCCACGGCAGCCTCTTGTTCAGCGCCGGCATCTTGAGCTGGTTGCGTATGGAGAAGTACAGATCCTGCGCCTGTGACATATCCTTTAAGTTGTGGAGGTATTTTCCGGACCCGCGGCTCCAGGGCGAATCAAGGATGCTGCGATATCTGTCGAAGGTGCGGGCTATCATCGGGAAAAAGTGCTCGACCAGGAGCAGCACGTATCCCAGCATCCAATCCTCGAACGGGGCGACCGAGCCCCTCTCGTCCTTGTGATTTATGAGCTGGAGTATGCCAACGAGCGATCCGATGTCATCCAGTATTGGGGCGGTGAGGGCGGATTTGGTGGAGTACCCCGTGCTTCTGTCGTACTCCTCGTTGTACGTGAAGGGGATCGCCCCGGTATGGGCCTGGACGTTGCCGACTATGAGCGGTTTTTTGGTCTTTGCTACGTATCCGCACATCGAATTTTCGTTGATCGCTATCGTCCTGCCGAGGTACAGGTTCTCGCCGGTGTCGTCGGTCAGCTTTCCGCTCTCCTCGAGCGTGTCGTTCTGGACGTAGATGAAGCGCAGAATATTTCCGTCCACGACGTATATCGACGCGCCGTCGGCCGCAGTCACGGATCTCAGCTCCGTCAAGAGGTCGGATATGAGGTCGTCCAGCCCGTGAGACATCGAGTCTATGAACGAGCCCAACCTCTCCCTCAGGCTGGGGGAGTCCATCAGCCACCTGTATTCCTCGAAAAAATCCTTGACGTAGATCTCCTCGCCGAGATTACTTGCTTTCATAGATAAACACACCATCCCAGTTTTCAGAAATCTGCCCTGCCATCATTTCCGTCCGCTCCGCAAAGATCCTGTACAGCTTCTCCTCCGGATGATCGCGCGCGAGCGATGAGCATATTTTACCAGATGAGACAAAATCGCCGCCGATGTAGAGGGAAAAAGCCTCCTCCCACAGGCGCATCTCCTCCTTCTCGGACTCGGCCTCCTCGAACGTGCGGACCGTGAATATGGGGATGCCGGCGGTCCTGCCCTTGACCCTCACGAGGTCCAGCGGTTTGAGCGCGATCTTGCCGCCGCAGAGGTCCGCCGTGTCCTTGCTGATCACCACGCCCACGCCGTACTTCGAGCACATGCCCTCCAGCCTCGACGCTGTGTTCACGGTGTCCCCGATCGCTGTGTAGTCCATCAGCTCGCTCGTGCCCATGTTGCCGACGTGGGCCGCCCCCGTGTGTATGCCGCCGCCCATCATGAGGCGCATCCCGAACTCCGGCTCGAGCTTCACGTTCAGCTCCCCGAGGGCTATGTGCATGTCCAGGAGGGAGCGCACGGCCCTGTACGGATGGTCCGGGACGTCGGTCGGCGCGTTCCAGAACGCCATCAGGGCATCCCCGACGAACTTGTCGAGCGTCCCCATTGAGTTCCTCACTATGGAGGTCATGGGGGTGAAGTAACTCCCCAGCATGGCCACGACCTGCTTTGGGGGCATCTTCTCCGTCAGCGACGTAAACCCCCGAAGGTCCGTGAAGAGGACGGATATGTCCCTCTGCTGCCCCTCAAGGCTGGCGACTCCACCGGTCTCCATGATCTTTCCCACGACCTCCGGCGCGACGTAGTTCGAGAACGCGCGCCGCAGCACCCGCTTCTCGCTCTCCTCGAACAGAAATCGCAGCGAGAACGACACGAACGCCTCGAGAAATATCGTTATCAGCGCGTAGAGCGGCGTGACGAAGTACCCCTCCGACACCATTAAATAGCGCGAGCCGAACCAGACGCAGGCCGCCATGATCGCTCCCGCGGGGATCGCTGTCCTCGGGCTGGCGACGCTGAACAGTATCATGGATATCGTGCCGGTCGCCAGTATCAGGATCATGATGTAGCCCATGGACCAGATCGGCGTCCTGATAAACCTCCCCGACAGGATCGTGTCCACGGCCGCCGCGTGAAGCTCAAGACCGGGGTATGCGCCGTCGAAGGGCGTCGGCCTGAGGTCCTTCAGCCCCGTCGAGGTGGACCCGATGAACGCGATGCGCCCGGCGAGGGCATCCTCTGAGACCGCGCCCCTCAAGACGTCGACGGCGCTATAAACGGGATATGTCCCGCCTCCGCCCCTGAACGCCACTGGCATCGTGCCGCCGTGCGACACCGGAATCTCGATTCCGGCCAGATCGACCGCAACCGGGCCATCCATTGAGACGTACACGACGACGCCGTTCTCCCCAGCGCCGACGGCCAGGGTGGCAAGGGCGAGCGAGGCTATGGCGGTTCCGTTCCACGCCGCGAAGAGCGGTACCCTCCTGAACACCCCGTCGCTGTCGCCCTCAGCGTTCATCAGCGCGATTGCGGTCGAGGCCTCCGCTATGCTGGGCACTGGCATCAGTATGCCGGTGTCGTTCGCCAGGTATTCCTCCAGGCGGCCGGCGCCCGGCGCCCTCCTCTGGTTTATGGTGAGGGGCTTCGGCTTCGAGTCCGGCGCCCTGCCGACCTCCTCGATCGAGACGAGCTGCGCGGACATCACGACCGGGAGCTGGGCAATTATGGATGCAAGGTAGTCGTCGTTGTTCATCAGCTCCTCCGGAAGGCCCTGAATATCCGGCTCCACCCCGAAGTCCTCCTTCAACTGCTCCATCCACAGCGCCGGCGATGTCCTGTCCGGCTCCGTCATCAGGATGTCGACCCCCATGGACGCGACCCCATACTCGCCCAGGGCTATGAGGAGCTCCGCCATTCGATACCTCGGCCACGGCCACTGCCCCAGCTCGTTTATACTGCGCTCGTCTATGTCCACCAGCACCGGGATCGGGGAGGGCTCGCCCCCCGCCATCGACCGGAGGAAGACGTCGTAAATTCCGCTGTCGATGCGGTCCAGAAACGGGATGCGAAGCACCATCAGCGCGCACGAGAACGCGAGGCAGACGAGGCCGACCAGCATCGTATCAGTCCTCTTCTTGTTCCTCCGCAGCAGATCGTTCAGCTTATCCCGGACACGGCTCATCCCGTCTTACCTTCTGTACTCCGACCTCATCACCGTCTCTAAGATCTCCCGCTCCGAGACCGGCTCGTAATTTCTCATCTCGACGCCGACGTTGACGGTGTACGTGTTCCGCTCCGGCTGCCAGTTCTCGGAGAACAGCGTGTGGATGTGACCGCATATCGCAAGCGTGTTCCTGGGCTGAATCATGCAGGGGTCATGGGTCAGCATGAAGCGCAGCCCCCCTATCTCGATGAACTCGAGCTTCTTGACGGACCGGAACCCCATCTCCCTGTACTCCTCCGGGGGGAGGTTGTCGTGGTTGCCCAAGATGAGGTGAAACGGTCGCGAGCCGATCCCGAGCCTGTCCATCACGCTCTTGCACGACGAGTACGGCGAATTTGGCTGATGACTGCCGAATATGTCCCCCATTATATATATCTCGCTCGCGTCGACCGTCTTTCTGACGAAACGCTTTATCATATCCTCGTTCATCTCCTGCGCCGTCCTGTAAGGGCGGTCGGAGTAGGCCATTATATCTGTGTCGAAAAAATGTTGATCGCTGGTGAAGTATCTCATCCGCGAGCCGCCTCCATTCTCTGAAACTGCGATTATCATTGTATCATACACCCTCTTTGAAATTTTACTCCCGCCGCGTCCTGCACAAATCTGCTGGAATAAGACCGTGGGCGCCGCCCACGCCCGGGGGGGGGGCGGGGAGCCCGCCCGGCCGCCCCGCCCGTTATGTTGGGTGGGTGAGGAGTGTGAATATAATAGAAGAGAACCCGGGGGGGGGG
>JAISRP010000109.1 GCA_031273585.1 Synergistaceae bacterium | reverse complement strand
TCCTGGAGGAGCTGCACAGGGGCTACATGCTGGGGGAGAAAGTGCTCCGCGCCGCTCGGGTGAAGATAGCCAGGGCAAACTGAACCGCGACCGGCGCAATAATAATTTATCTGTACGCTGACTGAAAAAGGCCCGAAAAATTTGGGATAAATCTGGAAGGAAGGGAATTTCGATGGCAAAAATAGCCGGAAAGGTAATAGGAATAGACCTGGGGACGACGAACAGCTGCGTGGCCGTCAAGGAGGGCGACAACATAACCGTCATCCCGAACGCGGAGGGAAACAGGACCACGCCGTCCGTCGTCGCTTTCACGAAGGAGAACGAGCGCCTCGTCGGCCAGCTCGCCAAGCGCCAGGCCATAGTGAACACGGACCGCACCGTCATATCGATAAAGAGGAAGATGGGCTCCGACTACAAGGTGAGGGTGGACGAGAAGGCTTACAGCCCGCAGGAGATCTCGGCGATGATCCTGCAGAAGATGAGGCGCGACGCTGAGGAGTACCTCGGGACGTCAGTGAACTACGCCGTCATCACATGCCCGGCCTACTTCACCGACGCCCAGCGCCAGGCCACGAAGGACGCCGGCACCATAGCCGGGCTGGAAGTTCTCCGGGTGATAAACGAGCCGACCGCGGCGTGTCTCGCATACGGCGTGGACAAGGAGGGGGAGCACAAGATACTCGTGTTCGACCTCGGGGGCGGCACTTTCGACGTCTCCATCCTGGACGTGGGCGACGGGGTCTTCGAGGTGCTGGCCACGTCCGGCGACAACCTGCTGGGCGGCGACGACTGGGACAACAGGATAGTGGAGTGGATGGCCGACGAGTTCAAGAAAAGCGACGGCGTGGACCTCAGGAAGGATCGCATGGCCGTCCAGCGCCTGCGCGAGGCCGCAGAGAAGGCAAAGGTCGAGCTCTCGTCGATGGCCGAGACCACGATATCCCTCCCCTTCATAACCGCCGACCAGAACGGGCCGAGGCACCTCGAGCTGACCTTGACGAGGGCCAAGTTCGAGGACCTGACGAGGGACCTCCTGGAGCGAGTCATAAAGCCGACTCAGTCCGCGATGAAGGACTCTAACCTCTCCCCCTCCGACATCGACAAGATACTCCTGGTGGGCGGGTCGACCAGGATGCCGATGGTGCAGAAGAAGGTGAAGGAGCTCCTGGGCAAGGACCCGACGAAGGGCATCAACCCCGACGAGTGCGTGGCTATAGGGGCCGCCATACAGGGAGCGGTTCTCTCCGGCGAGCACAAGGACATAGTCCTGGTTGACGTGACGCCCCTGTCGCTCGGCCTGGAGACCATGGGCGGCGTGTTCACGAGGATAATAGACCGCAACACGGCGATCCCGGCCTCCCGCAGCCAGACGTTCACGACCGCAGCCGACAACCAGCCGCAGGTTGAGGTGCACGTCCTGCAGGGCGAGCGCGCAATGGCGTCCGACAACGTGACGCTCGGCAAATTCTCGCTCGACGGCATCCCCCCGGCGCCGAGGGGAGTGCCCCAGATCGAGGTCACGTTCGACATAGACGCGAACGGCATAGTGAACGTAACAGCCAAGGACAAGGGGACGGGCAAAGCTCAGAACATAACGATACAGTCCTCCCGCCTCTCCGAGGCCGACATCGAGAAGATGCGGCACGACGCGGAGAGCCACGAGGACGAGGACAAGCGGAGGAAGGAGCTGATCGAGGCCCGCAACGAGGCCGACTCCTTCGTGTACAACGCGGAGAAGACTCTCAAGGACCTCGGGGACAAGGTCACCCCCGACGAGAGGGACTCCGTCAACGCCTGCATAAACTCGCTGCGGGACGCGATGACATCCGACGATGTGGCGCGCATAAACTCGGCGCGGGATGACCTGGCAAACGCCATGCACCCGATCGCCCAGAAGCTGTACGCGGCCAAGGCCGCGGATCAGGCGGCGGAGCCCGCTCAGCCGGGACCGTCCTACGACGGGGACGCGTCGGAGGCGACAGTTGACGTCGATTTTAACGAGACCGGCAAGTAGCGGCCGGATGACTCGTGCGAAGGGGTGATGCGCGGTGGCGATGCCTGGCAAAAAGGACTATTACGAAGTGCTGGGGGTGCCTCGGAGCGCTTCTGCGGAGGATATAAAGAGGGAGTACCGAAAGCTCGCCAGGAAGTATCACCCCGACGCGAATCCGGGAAACGAGGAGGCCGAACGCAAGTTCAAGGAGATAAACGAGGCGCACGATATCCTGAGCGATCCGCAGAAGAAGTCTCAGTACGATCAGTTCGGCTTCGTGGGCGACGCTCCGCCTCCCGGATCCGGCGGATGGGGCGAGCCGTTCTTCGGTGGAATGGGCGGGGACATATTCGGGGACATATTCGAGAGCTTCTTCGGCGGCGAGGCGGGTCGCAGGAGCAATCCGACCGCGCCCCGCAGGGGCTCGAACCTCGAGATGTCCATGAAGATAACCCTCGAGACCGCGTACAGCGGCGCGACCCGCGAGGTGGAGGTGCCACGCGAGGAGGCCTGCTCACACTGCTCTGGAACCGGCGCGGAGCCGGGGTCCGACGTCGAGACCTGCCCCGCGTGCGGCGGCAGGGGGCAGGTGGAGAGAGCCACGAACACCCCCTTCGGCCAGATGGTGCAGGTCGTGCCCTGCACGAGATGCGGCGGCAGGGGCCGGACGATAAAGAACCCCTGCGGCGAGTGCAAGGGACAGGGCCGCGTCAGGAGAAAGCGCAAGCTCGACATAAAGATCCCCCAGGGGGTCGATACCGGCACGAGGCTACGGATCTCAGGCGAGGGAGAGGGAGGCGTAAACGGCGGTCCGCCCGGCGACCTCTTCATCCTGCTGGAGGTGATGCCGGACGTCCGATTCCAGAGGTCGGGCGCAGACCTGCACACGAAGGTCGACCTCGAGATCCCTCAGGCAACGCTCGGCGCAAGCATCCAGGTGCAGACCCTGGACGGCGTCGAAAAGCTGGACATTCCGGCCGGAACCCAGCCGGGTTCGGTGCTCCGGCTCAGAAACCGCGGGATGCCAAACCTCAGGGGATCGGGCAAGGGCGACCTGCACATACACGTCAGGGTAACTGTGCCGAGGAACCTGTCCGAGAAGGGCAGGCAGCTGATGGAGGACCTGGCGCATGAGATGAACGTCGATGTGACGACCGCCAAGAGCCGCAGCTTCTTTGAGAAGATCAAGGAAAAACTCTAATATACGCCGATCCATCGCCAAAACCCGCAGGTCAAAACCTTGGGGCTCCGCCCCAAACCCCGCCAGGGAGCCAGCTCCCTGGACCCTATTCACTTTTTTTGATTTTCGCCCGCAGGGCGAAAATCAAAAAAAGAAAATGGGGGTCCGGGGGACTGGTCCCCCGGCGGGCGTGGGCGGAGCCCACGGTCCTGACCTGGGGCAATTCGCCAAGGGGGGCGCGTTATGACTGTATTCAGGATAAAGAGCAGATCGCGGTCATGGGATGGCGAGCCGATAGGCATATTGATACTGGACGCGGCTTATCCCTGTATTCCGGGCAACGTGGGGAACGCCACGACTTTTGATTTTCCGGTGCGTTACAGGGAGGTCAGAGGCGCATCGATAGAGCGTCTTCTGGGCGAGCGCGACCCGGCGCTGTTGGAGCCGTTCATCCAGGCCGCCAGGGATCTGGAATCCGAGGGGGTGGGCGCGGTAACGGGCGCTTGCGGCTTTATGGCGCTGTTCCAGCCGCAGGTGGCCGAGGCTGTGGGCATCCCGGTTTTTCTGTCGAGCCTCATGCAAATTCCGTTCATCCGCCAGACGCTGGGCCCGCGGCGCAGGATAGGGGTGATATCCGCGGACGCCGGCGCGCTGACCGACGAGCACTTCAAGAACGCGGGGGTCGCTATCGACACGCCGCTGGCCGTCTACGGAATGGAGGATCAGTACGAGTTCAGGACGTCGGTGCTGGAGGAGAAGGGGACGCTCGACTCCGCGAAGGTGGAGGAGGAGATACTGGCCGTGACCGACAGGATGATGCGGGAGAACCCGGATATCGCGGCGATAGTCCTGGAGTGCAGCGACCTGCCGCCCTACGCCCGAGCCGTTCACGACGCAACCGGCCTGCCGGTCTTCGACTTCACGACGATGATCCGCCACGTACAAAACGCCCTCGTCCCAAGGACGTACGAGAG
>JAISRP010000053.1 GCA_031273585.1 Synergistaceae bacterium | reverse complement strand
GGATGAGCCAGTATGGGCGATATCGCCCTAACAAAATCCGCTATGGCCTCCGCGCCAACGTCGCAGTCTATATTTTTCACCGAAAAAGTCCTGTGGCTGCTCCTGCCGCTCGGCAATGTTCCCACGCACACCTGAATCGCCAGCCGGCAGCTTATCAGCTCGAACCTCGCCATCCGTGATACCCCCTCGCGTAAATATGTCCTTCTACCTTATATAGTGGGTTCGAGTGGGGCAATTTATAACGCGCCAGGATGAAAAACATGCATTTTAAGGATGATTCTCAAATGACTAGGAAATATTCGCGCTAAAACCAGCTAAAATAAATACTTTGCGCATGAGAACAAGGCGCGGATGGGAATAAAAATATATATTACTGTCAAGTTAGATCATGCAGCTGATGGCGAGCCGATATTTAGGCGACTCTCTACGCGAATCTGACGCTTGACGAGCACTTCCATTTGCTTAAATCGCACGGCTAATCACGCTGGGAACAACGCGTTCGCCGAAACATCGGTACTTGAGTCAAGCTAATAGTCAAAAAAATGGGGGTCCGGTTGTTTGGTCCCCCGGCGGGCGTGGGCGGCGCCCACGGTCTTGCGTCCCTCGAAAATTCTCCCAGCGCGGGGCTGAATGCCGCGGATCCCCGGGGCTCTTATCTGCTGTTTTATGTGGTATTATCCGCCCTGGAGGCGGTGGCGTTTGAGAATAGGGGTCGTCATAAAATTTCTCGGTCTTCTGATCCTGGTCATAACGGCATGGATGGCGGTTCCGCTGATATACGCAGTGGCGAACGCCGGTGACGACGTCTGGGACTTCGCGCGGTCGATAGCAATCTCCCTGTCGGCATCGGTGGTTCTGCTCCTGGCATCCAGGAGGACCAGGGTCGGCGAGATGGGCGCGCGGGAGGCCATGGCGACGGTTGCGCTGTCCTGGATCGCAGCCAGCGCGGTGAGCGGCCTGCCCTACTGGTTTAACGGCTCCGCCCCGACTTACGCCGATTCGTTCTTCGAGGCCATGTCCGGCTACACGACCACTGGGTCGACCATCCTGACCGACATCGACGCGACCCCGAGGGGACTGCTCCTCTGGCGCGGGCTCACTCACTGGCTCGGGGGAATGGGGATAATCGTGCTCGCCCTCACGGTCATGCCGCTGATAGGAGCGGGCGGAGTCCAGATGTACAGGGCCGAGGTGCCCGGCCTGATCCACGAGAAGCTCACCCCGCGGGTTCAGGAGACGGCGGTGATACTGTGGCTCATATACCTCGGGCTCACGGCGGTCCTGGCCGTCCTGCTGATGTCGGGGGGCATGAACCTCTTCGACGCGGTCACTCACTCGATGGGCACGATCTCGACGGGGGGGTTCTCCCCGAGGGGCGCCAGCGTCGCCTGGTATGACAGCGCGTACTTCGACTGGATTATAACTTTTTTCATGTTCATCTCCGGCGTCAACTTCGCCCTCCACTTCCACGCCTTGCGCAGCAGGTCGATCGCCTGCTTCTTCAGGGACCCGGAGTTCACGTTCTACCTGACGACGGTCACGCTGCTCTGCCTGCTCGTATCGGCCGCACTTTACGCCGGGGACGCCTACGGCTCGTTTCTCGAATCGCTCCGATTCGGGTCTTTTCAGGTCGTGAGCCTGGTCACCACCACCGGTTTCATCACCGCCGACTATGAAGCGTGGCCTACTTTCACAAAATCATTGATCTTCGTATGCCTTTTTATGGGCGGCTGCGCCGGCTCCACGTCCGGCGGCATAAAGCACGTGAGGCTGCTCGTGATGTTCCGGCACGTCGGAAGGCAGATCAAGAGGGTGACCAGCTCGAGGTCCATCCTGCCGCTCAGGCTTGGGGGGGCCACCCTCCGCACGGAGGTGGTCTCGTCATGCCTCGCGTTCCTCGGGCTCTACGTGATGGTATTCACCGCCGGGGTCGCCCTGGTCTCGCTGTACGAGCCCGACATCTTCACGGCTATCTCGGCGGTCGCAACCACTCTTGGCAACGTCGGCCCGGGCTTCGGCGGAGTTGGGCCGACCATGAACTTTGCTGCGCAGACGACCTGGGCAAAGTGGATATACTCGTTCCTCATGCTCTGCGGCAGGTTGGAGCTTTACACCGTCCTCGCGCTTTTCACGAGGGTTTTCTGGAGGGGCGGGGTCGCCCTTTAAGGAGGGGTTGCTTTGCATATTGTCATAGTGGGCGCGGGCGAGGTCGGCTTCAGCGTGGCCCGCAACCTGTCGCAGGACGGGCACGACCTGGTTTTGGTGGAGGAGGATCCCGACAGGGCGGCTAAGGCGGAGAACGAGCTGGACGTGATGGTCGTCCGGGGGAACGGGGCGCGCCCGAACGTCCTGGAGAAGGCCGGAATATCGGAGGACACATCGGTCGAGATGCTGATTGCGTGCTCCAGCAAGGACGAGGTGAACATATTGGCTTGCTGGATTGCGAAGAAGATGGGCGTGAAGCGCGTCATATCGCGCGCGGTCGGCATGGAGTTCACAGACACCGACTCGTGGAGCCGGGATCTGGGCATCGACATGATGGTCTCGCCGGAGCGCAGCGTAGCGAGGGAGGTCGAGGACCTGCTCGAGACCCAGGGCGCGATACACTCGACCGAGATAGACGCGAAGGCGGGGCTCTACGCCTTCAGGGT
>JAISRP010000351.1 GCA_031273585.1 Synergistaceae bacterium | reverse complement strand
ATATGTCGTATATGTTGAAGCTCAGAGTCTTCGTCAGGTTGTTGAACCCGTAGAGCTGGATCCTCTCTTTCAACCCTATCATCACGCCCCTTTGTCTCCGTATGCCCTGAAGATTTTTTCCGATCGCCAGTGATCATACACTATACAGAAACGCGGGGATCTTGTCAAAGAAATATACGACATGGGACAATTTTAAATTCTTGTGCTGATTTGGAGAAAGTGGTATAATAAATTAAATAATGTTTCAACTAACGAGCACTGTGACAAGCCGGTTTAATTGTAAATATTAAATTCATATATCCCTTACTGCGGAGAAGAATATCTCAGAGACGATGACTGGCGGCGGTTTCCATTTCTTATACAGGGATAATAAGAAAGTTATAAAGGAATGAATATATCTGGCCACATAGACGAATTTATGTTATATATCCGCTCATTGAGGGGACGCTCCAATAACACGGTCGTGAATTATGCCGTGGACCTGGCGCAGTTTGCGGACTACCTGGACGTCCTGGGGCTCGACTCGCCCGGCGATCTTGACATGAGCTCGCTCAGGGGATTTCTGAGGGAGCTCTCTGGTTATGGGCTGGAGCGAACGACGGTCGCCAGGAAGCTCTCGGCGATGAGGGGTTTTATAAAATTTCTCGTGCGCCAGGGGGTGCTGGCAAACGACGTGAGCGCCGGCATTCGCGGGCCGCGCATCAGCGTGAAGGGCGTCGTGCGGGCAATCGCGTATGAGGACGTGATGAGGATGCTCGAGGATGGGGTCTCCGGCAATAAAAAGGAGCTGAGGGACGCCCTGATCCTCGAGCTCCTGTACGGATCGGGGCTGAGGGTGAATGAGCTCACCTCGCTGAACTGGGGGAATATTGACATTCCTGAGAGGATGTTGAGGGTTGACGGAAAAGGAGAAAAGATCAGAATTGTCCCTATGGGCAGGACCACTCAGGGGCTGCTCTTGCGATGGCGCTCGGCCGAACTGGCGCAGGGGCGCACGGCCTGCGGGGACGAGCCGTTGCTGCGCGGGGTGGGAGCCCTGCGCCTGACCGACCGCACTGTGCATCGGGTTGTGACGGCCGCGGCCGCGAGGGTCGGCCTGACCGGGGTCTCGCCCCACGCGCTGCGGCACAGCTTCGCGACGCACATGCTGGAGCGCGGGGCGCCGCTTAGGGTCGTTCAGGAGCTTCTCGGGCACGAGAGCCTTGCCACTACCCAGAGATATCTCGCCGTCACGACTGAACACATGAAGAGGAGCTACATGGAGACGCATCCGAGGTCCGGTTTTGGAGAGGTGAATTAATGCAGACTATGGAGGGCACAACGATTATATGCATAAAGAGGGGCGGGCGGACGGCGATGGCCGGGGACGGCCAGGTCACCCTCGGCTCGCAGATCGTCAAGTCGGGAGCTCGCAAGGTTCGCCGGATCAAGGGAAAGAACGGCATCGACGTCCTGGCGGGATTCGCGGGCAGCACCGCCGACGCCATGACGCTGCTGGAGAGATTCGAGAAGCAGCTCGACGAGCACCACGGGAACCTGCTCCAAGCGGCCTCCGCTCTCATGAAGGACTGGCGCACGGACAAATATCTCAGGCGGCTGGAGGCGATGATGATCGTGGCCGACAGGGACGAGGTGTTTCTGCTCTCAGGGGCTGGGGACATACTGGAACCCGAGAACGGCGTAGCGTCGATCGGCTCCGGCGGCGGGTTCGCCCAGGCCGCGGCGTTCGCCCTGATTGGCGCGACCGAGCTGGACGCCCCGGAGATCGCTCGCAGGAGCATAGAGATAGCGTCTAAGATCTGCATCTACACGAACGACTCGATAATTCTGGAGGCGATAGGATAATGGTTCTGTCAATCAAGGATGGCGCCTCCCTCACCCCTCGCTCCGTCGTATCGTATCTCGACCGGTACATCGTCGGCCAGGAGGCGGCAAAAAAATCTGTCGCCATAGCCCTTCGCAACCGCATCCGCAGGAGGGCCCTGTCCGACGAGTTGCGGCATGAGATAGCCCCTAAGAACATCCTGATGGTCGGCCCGACCGGAGTCGGCAAGACTGAGATAGCCCGCAGGCTGGCGAGGCTCGTCGACGCGCCGTTCGTCAAGGTCGAGGCGACGAAGTTTACTGAGGTGGGCTACGTTGGGCGCGATGTGGAGTCGATGATAAGGGACCTGGTGGAGGCGTCCATACAGATGGTCCGCCGCAAGCGGATCGACGACGTCCAGGATGCCGCGTGGTCGAGGGCGGAGGAGAGGCTGCTGGACTCCCTCCTCCCCGGAAAAAAGAAGGAGCGCGGCTCGAACGTGTCCGATCTCATGCGCCTATTCGGGGTGCTGAACGAGGAGGGCGAGGGAGAAAATACTGCCCGGCCCGAGGATGAGTCCGTGTCGCCCCACACCCGCGAGAAGATGCGCGAGATGCTGCGGGCCGGGAAGCTCGATGCCCGCGAGGTCGACGTCGAGGTCTCGGAGAACGCAAAGACGGGGATCGGTTTCATAGGCGGCGGCATGGAGGAGATGGGCATCAACATCGGGGAGATAATCGGCGGCATGATGCCTAAGAAGCTCCGCCGCAAGAGGATGCGGATAGACGAGGCCCGGAGGGTGCTTCAGGCCGAGGAAGCGGAGAAGCTCCTGGATATGGAGCAGATCAGCTCCGAGGCGCTGGACAAGGCTCAGGAGGAGGGAATAATCTTCGTCGACGAGATAGACAAGGTGGCGTCCTCCGGGTCCCACGGGAAGTCAGGCCCCGACGTCAGCCGCGAGGGGGTGCAGCGGGACCTCCTGCCGATAATAGAGGGCACGACCGTCCAGACGAAGTACGGACCGGTCCACACGGACCACATACTTTTCATAGCGGCAGGCGCGTTTCACCACAACAAACCGTCCGACCTGGCCCCGGAGCTGCAGGGCCGCCTGCCGATCAGGGTGGAGCTCGACGCGCTCTCCGAGGACGACCTTGTCAGGATACTGACGGAGCCAGAGAACAGCCTGATAAAGCAGTACGTCGCACTGATAGGCACGGAGGGTACCGACCTGGCCTTCACGGAGGATGCCATAGGCACCATCGCCGAGTACGCCGCTAAGATGAACGCGCAGATGGAGAATATAGGCGCGCGCAGGCTTCATGCTATGATGGAGCATATCCTGGAGGACATCAGCTTCGAGGTCGGGGACGGCACGCATACGGATCGCGTGGAGATCGACCGCGCGTTCGTCCGCGACCGTCTCGAGTCGCTCTCGTGCGACAGCGACGCCAGAAAATACCTGTTGTAGGCTCAGCATCGCCGAGCCGCAGCGCAATGAAATAGAGGGAGTGTTCTTATGACAAAAGACGCGGTTAACAAACAGTTCCGGCACGACGCCGAGATGGAGGACCTGTTAGAGAAGACCAGGATGGTGAACAGGGTCCTTCAGAACAGGCTGGACAACAGGACGCCGGACTACCAAAAGCTGGCCAGGCTTCTGACCGACACGTCCGCGGCGAACGTATACATGATCAACAGGGAGGGGAAAATACTCGGCTACTCGTGGATAAGCGAGTACGACTGCCCCATAATGGAGAACCTTCTTCTCAAAAATTACATGCCAGAGAGGTACGTCGACAAGCTGAACATGACTCGCGAGTCAGTCTTAAACCACAGCGACAACGGGCTCTGCGCCTATTCCGACCAGCCCTGCACCTACTCCAACAAGCACGTCGTGTACGTGCCGATAAACGGCATGGGGGAGCGGCTCGGCACTCTGATATTGGCCCGCTTCGGCGAGCCCTTCACGACGAAGGACCTCGTCATGGCCGAATATTTATCAACCGTGGCAGGGCTCGAAATTTTAAACGAGCGCGGGAGGAACATTGAGGAGCGCGGGCGCGAGCGGCTCGTCGTCCAGATGGCGATGAGGGCGCTCTCGTTCTCCGAGGTCGAGTCCATAAAGCACATAATAGAGGACCTGGGCGGCCTTGACGGCATCGTCGTGGCAAGCCGGGTCGCGGACAGGGTCGGCGTAACGAGGAGCGTCATAGTAAATGCCCTCCGCAAGCTCGGAAGCGCTGGGATCATCGAGAGCCGCAGCCTCGGCATGAAGGGCACCTACATAAAGATAATAAGCGGGCTCTTCTTGGAGGAGCTCGGCATAAACCTCGAAAAAAAGTAAGGGC
>JAISRP010000172.1 GCA_031273585.1 Synergistaceae bacterium | reverse complement strand
CATATTGTTTGGGGCGGCGCCCCAGGGTCTTGCCCTTCGGTTTTGGGATCCGGCGCGACCCTTGACCCACATATTAAATGGCGTAAAATAAGGGACAATGAGATAGGCGAAGGGGAGATAGACATGGGTTGGGTAGAAATTTCTGGCATCGTAGTCCTGGGCGCTCTCATTCTCTGGTTCATGTACGTGTACAACACATTCGCAAACAAACAGCATCGGATCGACGAGTGGTGGGACGAGGTCGATACGCATCTCAGGCTTCGCCACGACATCATCCCGCTCCTTCTCGAGAAGGCGCGGTTGATGATAGCGGAGGAGGGGCCCACTCTGGACCGCATCGCCGAGTTCAACGAGAAGACCGCGGCCGACTCGGACAACGACGACCTGGAGTACCTCGAAAACGGCCTGAGCATAGCTCTGCACAACCTGAAGGACTCCATCAGGAGCCACTCCTCGGCAATGCTTGACATCGAATTTCTCACGCTCATGGGCGAGCTGGTCTCCATAGAGGGACGGGCGTCGAGCGCCTGCAGGGAGCATAACCTGCTGGTGAACGAGTTCAACACCTCCATAAGGAAGTTCCCCTCCAACCTCGTGGTGAAATTTCTGCACTTTTGCCCGAAGGAGATGAGGATATTCGTCGGGCCTGACGGCAACAGGCCGTAGGCCGCGCGTTACCCCATCCCCATTATCCTGGGCAGGGCGAGCTCGAGGACCCGGACGCCCCTCAGAAATTCCGGGACAGGGATCTGCTCGTTGGGGCTGTGGTCGTACTTTGAATCCCCAGGGCCGTAAGCGCCCATCGGACACCCCCAGGGGGAGAGTACGTTGAAGTCGCACGTCCCCCGTTTGGCCAGCACCCGCGGGCGCGCGCCGGCCTCGCGGATCGCGTTCCGAAACGCGCGGATCACCGGGTCGGTCTTCTGTACGCCATAGGGGGGAACGTACTCGACGACGCGCAGCGCGACGCCGAACGCGGCCGCCGTCTCGTTCAGCATTAGCTCCAACCCCTCCTGCTCCGCATCGAGCGGGATCCGCAGGTCGATCATTATCCTGCCGTACCTCATGCCGGCCTCCCTGCCCTCCATGTCCATTACTGAGGCCGTGTAGCCCGGGCCCATGTTCTCCGCTATCCCGATCAGGGAGGCGGCCGCCTTCACGGCCGCGGTCATGGGACCTGGGCTCCCGGACCTGTGGGCGCCCTCGTCCTCCGACTCGAACGAGAACAGTATCCTCCCCCTGTACGACAGGGCTACCCCGTCGCTCCCGGTCGGCTCCCCTATCACGCAGGCATCGGGGGAGTGCAGCGGCATACGGAAGCGCGCGCCGCGGGAGTCCATCTCCTCCCCGACTGCGGCAACGAACGTCAGCCGCCAGTCCGGAGGGATGGGGACCACCCCTCCGGCCGCCGCCATCGCGCAGCAGGGGCCCTTCGCGTCAACGCTGCCGCGCCCCTGAATCACGTCGTCGTTTATCACGATCCTGGGGCCGCCAGATACCGTGTCGATGTGGCTCTGTATGACGAGCTCCCTCCTGCCGTTCCCCCTGGACGCCACCACGTTGCCCGCCCCGTCGAGGTGGGCGCTGCTCCAGCCGAAGCGGGGCAGCTCCCCGACTAAGAGCCTGGCGGCCGCCTCCTCATGTCCTGTGGGGCTTGGTATGGCCACGAGGTCGGCCAGCAGCCTCGCCGGCTCAGGCAGGCTCATCGGACGCGCCCCCATCGTGCTCCAACTCGTCCAGCGTCTCGCCGAAGATCCTGATCGCATCCGAAACGTCGTTTGAATTTGCGGCGAACGACGGGAGGAATCGCACGACCCTGGGCCCTGCCGCAAGCGATAGGAGCCCCCTCCTTTGAAGGGCCTTCACGACGCCCAGGGACGGGATGTCGAGCTCGACCCCGTTCAGCAGCCCCATACCCCTGACGTCCTTGACGGACGCGCGGCCAAGCGCCCGAAGCCCGGCGCGGAGCTCATGCCCCAGCTCCGCCGCGCGGGCGGCATAGTTCCTCTCCCTCAGCAGCTTCAGCGCGGCCACTGCCACGCGGCACACGAGATCGTTGCCGCCGTAGGTCGATCCGTGGCCGTGGCTTGGGAAGTCGCCGAGCTCGCCCCTCCAGACGGCGGCTCCTATCGGCAGGCCCCCGGCCAGGCCCTTAGCAAGGCAGACGACGTCCGGGCGAAGCCCCGTGAGCTCGCTCGCGAGCATTGCGCCGCACCTCCCCATCCCGGACTGTATCTCGTCCGCCACGAGCAGTGCCCCGCTCGCGGCGCACGCGTCGCTCACGGCCCGCCCGGTGGCTTCCGAGACCGGGTGCACGCCGCCCTCGCCCTGGACCGGCTCGATAAAGACCGCGACCGTGTCCTCGTCTATCCGGCCGGGGATTTCGTCCGGGTTGAAGTGCTCGACCGCCGTGAGGATTGACTTGAACGGGGCCCTGTACTTCGGGTTGAATGAGAGGGACAGGGCCCCGCAGGTGCGCCCGTGAAAGCCCCTCCTGCAGGCGAGTATCCTGCTTCTGCCGGGGCGCAGGGCCACCGCGAGTTTCAGCGCGGCCTCGATTGCCTCGGCGCCGCTGTTGCAAATGAACACCCTGCCGTCCCCGAGGACATCGCCCAGGGCGCGAGCCAGCTCGGCGCGCGCGGGCGACTCGAATCCCGCGCCGCAGCTCCACAGGCCCTCCGAGGCCGCCGCGAGCTCCGAGACGAGCTCGGGCACGGCGTGGCCGAAGAGGACAGCCCCATGCCCGTTGAAAAAATCGACGTACTCCCTGGACTGGTCGTCGAGGACCCGGCTCCCCCTTCCCGAGACCAGGGTGACGCCCCTTCCTCCGTAAAGCCCGCTCAACGCGCCAGACATGTCGCATCCCCCCCCATCGCGTTCCCGATCGGCCTCTTGGCCCTGCCGTCCGCGAGGTACACCTCCGGCACCCCGCCCTCCAGCGCCTCCTTAGACGCGACCAGCTTGCGCTTCATGTTGCCCTGGGCGTAGCGCTCGACCTCTTCCCATTCGGAGAGAGAGGCGCGCCCGACCCTAGAATCTGGGGACGAGAGGTCACGCATGAGCCCCGGCACGTTGGAGAGCACAATCAGGACCTCCGCGCACATCTCCGCCGCCACCGCGGCGGCGAGCCTGTCGCCGTCGATGTTTATCTCAAGTCCGGACTCGCGGTCGTGCCCGAGCGGCGGCAGAATCGGGACTATGCCGCGATCCAGGGCCTCGCGAATTTTCGCGCCGTCCACCGAGGCGACGGTCCCGCTGTAGTTCCCACGGACGATCCTCACCCTGCCCTGGAACCCCTCCCTCAGGACGTCCTTCCTCCGGGCCGACACGCTCCCGGACGCTCCCGGCCGGATAATCTCCGACGCCGCCCCGAAACGCGCGAGCGCCTCCCGGATCAGGGTTCCGTAGATGTGCGAGGCCTCTGCGAAGATCATGAGCTCTGACTCACCCACAAACCTGCTCCTGTAGCCGGACGGGCTGGTTATCATCCGAATCTCCACTCCGCGCTCGCGGCAGAGCCTGTCCATGACGCCGCTCGCCCCGTGGACCACGATCCACCGTTCGCCGCGCGAGGCCCTGCCCGCTATCTCCTCCATCAGAGGTTCTAGCCTGTTGCCCTCCGCTCCGCCTATCTTCACCACTCCGAACAAAATATCGCCCCCTTGCGCTGTCATGCCGGGTAGACCGGCATCATCTCGAGGCCCGAGGTCTCCTCAAGGCCGAGCATGATATTGGCGGACTGGACTGCCGAGCCTGCGGCGCCCTTCATGAGATTGTCGAGCGCCGAGGCTGCCAGCATTCGCCTGCCGTCGGAGGCCAGGGCGAATCCGACCAGGACCCTGTTGCTGCCCAGGACGAAGCGAGGGTCGGGGATCCTGAGGTGCGCCGGCTTTGCGGGCGTCGTGGACACGAATCGCTCGCCGGCCCACGCGGCCCTGTAGAGCTTCCAGAGGTCGGGCTCCCTGAGGCTGCGCGAGAGCTTCACGTGCGCCAGGCACTGGATTCCGCGCACGAGCTCCACCGCTGTGACGCCCATGGTGATCCGCTCCTCAGGCACGCCGAGCTCCTGGACGAGCTCGGCCATGTGCCTGTGGACGAAGGGCTGCACGACCCGGAGTGCGCGGCTTCGCAGCGGGTGGCTGCTCCCCTCGTCCCCATGCGCGCCGCCCTCGGATGAGCCAACCCTGCACTCGATCCTGGCCTCCTCTATCAGCCCCTCGCGAGCCAGGGGCAGCAGCGCGCAAATGGCGGACGTCGCGTTGCAGCCCACGCCGGATATGAGCCTCGCCCCGCCCATCTCCCCCCTGTGAAGCTCGGGCAGTCCGTAAACCGCCGTATCCAGCAGCTCCGGACAGGGGTGCCCGCGGCCGTACCACCGCTCGTACTCCCCCGCGCTCCGCAGCCTGAAGTCCGCCGACAGGTCTACGACGCGGCGCCCGAGCGAGAGCAGGCGGCGCGCTGTCTCCGCGGACGCCCCGTGCGGCAGGGCCAGGAACGCCACCGGGGCGTCCAGCTCCTCCCCCTGCGCCGACGAGATGAAGAGCGTCTCGGGATATGCGTGACGCAGGTGCGGATGGACCGCCCCCAGCAGAGCGCCCGCGCTGCTCCGCGAGATCGCCCCCGACACCATCATGCCGGGGTGCGAAGCTATGACCCTCATGAGCTCCCCAGCTATGAAGCCGGTCGCCCCCCATACCGTTACCGGAATTTTTTCAGCCAAGTCCGTCGCCTCCCAGAATTTTCATAAAAAAACGCCCGCTTCTCTCGGAAGCGGGCCGCCGGCTCTATCTGCATGTCGAAATTTTTGATCGCGATATCATTCCCGACTCTGCGTCAAGCCACGGCCCATAGTGCAAACCCGCTTTATCCCGGGGTTGCGCTTGACTCGTTTCGACTCGGAGGAATATTTTGCCGCGACGCTCATCGAGGCCGCGCCTCCCACGCCGCGCGCACGACCTCGCCCGGTATGTCAGTCCCGGTGGGCTCTATCGAGTTGCGAAATTCCCCTCCGTCGTTGACCTCGTTGACCAGCCATCTCCCATCGACCCTGAACAGGTCGACAGCCAGAAATTCGCCTCCGATCGCGCCGTGAACTTTCATCAGCACCCCCCTGATGTCGTCGTCCAGTGGCATGTTTGACGCGGAGGCGCCTCGCGCGGTGTTCGTTATCCAGTGGGGGCTCGTGCGGTTTATGGCGCAGATCGGAAGCCCGCCCGCGACGAAGGCGCGGACGTCGTGCCCTCCCTTCTCGACGTACTTTTGAATGTAGAACACGTTGTGGATCGCGCCCATCATCGACTTGTGCTCCAGGACGGCCTCCGCCGCCTCCGGATCGTTCGCCTTGGCGAGCAGGCGTCCCCAGCTCCCCAGGATGGGCTTGTACACGACCGGAAATCCGAGCTCGCGCGACGCCTCGAGCGCCGCCTTTGGGGTGAATGCCGCCCGGAACTCCGGCTGGGCTATCCCCGCCGTCCCGAGGGCAAGCGTGGTCTGGAGCTTGTTTCCGCACAGGGCCGCGACGCGCGAGCTGTTGACCACGCGGACGCCCTGGCTCTCGAGGATGGATGCCACTGACTCGTTTTCATAATGGGAGACGCACCGCGCAAGCGCCACGTCCTCCGGGGCGCAGAAATTCCGCCCGCCGTAGAAGACGTCCGTCACGTTCTGCAGCTCGCAGGGGATCTGCTGTCTCTCGGCAGCCTCCCGCAGGAGCTTCTCCTCGATGCGGAGCCTGGTGAAAAGTATCCGCAGGACCGCCATCCTACTCGCCCCAGTCCTCCTGCACCTGCGGCGCCTCCTCGACCGCGACAGGGTCGAGGCTTACGACCTCGAGCTCCGCGCCGCAGTCCGTACAGACCAGGAGCTCCCCCTCCGAACACCCATCCGGAAGCGCAATCTGCGCCTCGCATACCACACACGTCGCCTTTGACATTAAAAGACCTCCTTATGACGGTATTTTTAGTACGAGCACTGATAATCGCACCGCCGTTCAACATTGTCAAGCATCTTCGCGGGGCACTTTTTTGGACTGTTTAGGCTTGCTTTCCTGGACGCGCTACGGACGGCGGCAGTAGTACTATAAAACGGTCATTTTTTGGGGCTTGGTTTCCGTGCGGCGGGAATCTTTTTGATCCCCGCCGCGCCGACGTTCATACAACCGCCGCCGCTTCCGTCGCCAGTGGGTTGCCGCCATCTCCTACCGTGAGCGTGAAATATTGCGGCGCCGAACCCTCGTTCGAGTTTATCGCGTTGTCCTTCTGCGCCCATACGTACAGGGTGTAGCTGCCGTCCGCGAGGCCGGCCCCGGACAGGTCTTTCGCTGCCACTGCAAGGCTCGTCGCATCAGCGCCCTCGCC
>JAISRP010000204.1 GCA_031273585.1 Synergistaceae bacterium | reverse complement strand
AAAGGTCAGGGGGGAGTCCCCTAAGAAGTCGCTGGTTGTTCGGAATACAGGCGGTTTCTTAGGAAACTCCCCCAGTCGCTGCGCGACAGCCCCCTCCTGCTGAGGGGGCGTTTTGGGGCGTCGCACACCCTGACAGTACCCTCCTGCCGGGGGCTTTTTAGTGGCGTCGCACACCCCGATATTTCTCGATATGGCAAACGCCTTCGTCTTCCCGAACGGGGGAGGGTAATTCAAAAAAGCCCGCTTCGCGGACAGGGAGAGACCGCCATGTACGAATGTGGCCGCTCCCGTGCTGAGAGCGGCCCTTCGCGTTTTCTACTTCGCCGTCTTTCGCGGTCTGCCGGGTTTTCTCGGTTTGGCGGGAGCGGGTTGGGATTTTAGAACTACTCCCGTCGAAAAATGTTCTGGCTGCATCTCGTCTATCCGAATCCACACGTGATCAGGCGTTACATCGAAGTCCTCGCAGATAACCTTCGTAATATCCGCAACCAATTTTTGCTTTTGCTCGGCAGTGCGGCCAGCCAGTGCATGAATATGAATGAACGGCAAAGTTACCACTCCTTTGGGGGACTTTGTTGTTTCGTAAGTATAGCATTAAATTTATTTTTTTCATGTCTTCATCATTTCTACAAATTGGCGCTGTATCCTCCTAGCAAGGGCGGAGTACCGCGCCGCCGCAGACCGAAGGGAAGTGTGTCCATGAGTTTTCTGCTGAGTCACTGGCACTGCATACTGCCTCTGGCGGGTCTTATAATAGGGCTCTCTCTCATGAAGAGGAGGGATTAGCCGGAATCGGGATGGTATAGCCGATTGAATAAACCGCGTGGAATCTTGCCGATGGCGGTTGTGGTGACAGCAAGGGTTTTCAATCTTTACCCTTTAGGCTTCTAATGTTAAATTGCTATAATCCCGCGATCTGAAATTAATTGTGGTTTGGATCGTGGCAAACCCGGCAAGTCGTGGTAGAGTTGTCAGGAGACGCCGTTGGGTCATCAGAATGACGTTTCGACGTCCTGGGAGGTGAGGTGGTGTCGTTCAGTCCTTCCGAGTTCAACTGGCAGCTCATACTGATAATTGTCTCCATAAGCGCCGTGGTCTCGTACGTCGGGGACGTGCTCGGCATGAGGATAGGGAAGAGGAGGATATCGCTCCTCGGCCTCCGCCCTAGGTACACCTCGACCGTCATAACCCTCTTCACCGGCGTGGGCGTGGCCCTGCTGACCCTTGTGGTCGCGAGCTACGCGTCCGACACGATCCGCATGGCCATGTTCGGGCAGAATTACCTCGAGCGACAGATAGCGTCGCTCACCAGGGATTTGAGCGAGAGGCAGAACCAGCTGTACGACATGGAGTTCGAGGTAATGGGCGTGCGCGAGGATCTGGAGTCGATGGAGGAGTCGATGATCGCGGTGTCGGGCGACCTTCGCTCCGCTACGGAGAAACTTCGCGCCACGGAGGAGCAGGCGCGGATCCTCGAGCGGGAGCGGAGCGGCCTGAGCGATGAACTGGACGCCCTCAAGGCGGAGAAGATTCAGACCGAGAACGACGTGCTCAGGCTCAGGGCCGAGACGGAGCAGCTCAAGAAGGGGCTGTCCGAGATGAAGAGGGAGCGGGTCGTGGCGTTACAGGGCGAGCTCCTGGCCCAGACCTTCGTCGAACCGCAGCCCGAGGGGGGCGCGGTGACGGGGGAGATGGTCGATTCCGCGATGGAAAATCTGATCCGGGCGGCGGAGAGTTATCTGTCGGAGAAGGTCTCCGGCGCGGCGGGGGGGATGTCCTACGCTCGACCGGTCGGCCCCATAACTGTTATGATAACGGATGACGTGAGGCGCACTGTCGCCTCTCAACTGGCATCGTCCGGGGAGAGGCGGGCGCTGCGGCTCACGGCTCTCTCCAACGCCGTCGAGGGACAGGCGGTGGAGGGGCTCGTCAGCGTCTTTGGCAGCAGGCGGATCTTCCGCGGCGACGAGGTGCTCCTGGAGGAGGTAATTTCGGGCGGGCTCGGACAGGACAACACCGCGGACATTCTGTATACGTTATTGAAGCAGATAAACGGCAGGGCGGTGGCCCTGGGCGTCATGCCGGATCCCCTGACGGGGAACGTCGGCAATCTGGGCTCGGTCGAGTTCTTCGACTCAGTCGACCGGATCAACGAGTCGGAGGGGCGGAGGGTGGTCCGTTTTCTGGCCGCCACCGACATCTACACGGAGGGCCCGGTCAATCTCAGAATAGATATCGAGGAGGGTGAATAGATATGGTTATAGTTGGTTGCGAGACTTGCGGCGAGACAAAGGTATTGGCGGGAACGCCTGACAGGGACGGTGTAGCCAGGGTCAACTGGACCTGCGGCAAGTGCGGAACCGGGCAGGTTTTGCAGATTGAGATGTCGGGGGATTCCCGCTCGGTGGATTTGAAGAGCATCCTGGGCGGGCTTGCCCTCGAGATGCACAAGCCGAGGAAAACTGCGGGCGTCCGGGTCGACCCGGAGGCGTTCGGAGGGCTGTAGCAGGTGGGGCCCGAAACCGCGAGGGGCATGCGCAGGCGGATGCGATGAGCAGGATAGAGGATTACATGTTCTACGACAGCCACAGGGCTGTGCTGCCCGCGGAGCTGCAGGAACTGTACCGCTTCACCCACTGGGGAAGGAGCAGGTCGCTGGAGCAGATAGAGCGGATGCTGAAGGGGACGAACCTCTGTTTCTCGGTGAGGTGCTCCGGGAAGCTGGTCGCCTTCTGCAGGATGCTGACGGACTTCGTCTTCCGCGGATCGATGTGGGACATCCTGGTCCACCCGGACCACCAGGGCAAGGGCATTGGCTCCCGCATGATGAGGTATGTCCTCACCCACCCGGCAGTGAAGGACATACCGATGATAACGTGCTATTCGACCGGGCTGGTGTCGTTCCTCCGGCGGAACGGGTTCGAGGATAAGGATGGCCTGATGGTGCTGATGAGGGCCCCGATCGAATATTCATAGAAAACTTGTAGGGGTTGGGCTATTCGTCCTCGCGGCAGGCATGGACGGCGTTCGCGGCCTTCCATCAGCGGTTTTGGGTTTCACGATGCGCGTTGCAAAATATCCGGATCCGTGCAAAAATAAAGAGTCTCGGAAACGAGCCAAATTATATGGAGGTGAGTTCGATGAGCAAAGAGAGGTACCTTATCACGTCTGAATCCGTAACCGAGGGTCACCCTGACAAACTCGCGGACCAGATCTCCGATGGCGTTCTCGACTCGATACTGGAGAAGGAACCCATGGGGCGTGTTGCGTGCGAAACGCTCGTCAGCACGGGTCTGGTAGTCGTAACTGGGGAGATATCGACGGGGGTATACGTCGACATACCGAGAATAGTGCGCAACACGATCAAGGAAGTCGGCTACACCAGGGCGAAGTACGGTTTCGACGGCGACACCTGCGCGGTCATCACCGCGATCGACGAGCAGTCGCCGGACATAGCCAGGGGAGTGGACAGGGCGCTCGAGGTCAGGGAGTCCGAGATGGGGGACGAGGACATAGAGCGGATAGGCGCCGGCGATCAGGGGATGATGATAGGCTATGCCTGCAACGAGACCGAGGAGCTGATGCCGGCCCCCATCAGCCTCGCTCACAAGCTGGCGCGCAGGCTTGCCAAGATAAGAAAAGATCTGGTGCTCCCGTACCTGCGCCCGGATGGAAAATCCCAGGTCACCCTCGAGTACGAGGGCCTGCGCCCCATAAGGGTCGACACCGTGATAATAAGCACGCAGCACCACCCGGCCGTCGACATGAGCCAGATAGAGGCCGACATAACGGATCACGTCATAAAGCCAGTTATTCCGGAGGAGCTCCTGGACGGCAGCCCGAGGATCCTGGTCAACCCGACCGGGCGCTTCGTCCTGGGAGGTCCCCAGGCCGACTCAGGCCTGACGGGGCGGAAGATAATCGTCGACACGTACGGCGGGGTGGTCCCCCACGGCGGCGGCGCATTCTCCGGCAAGGACCCGACGAAGGTCGACCGCTCCGCGGCTTACATGGCGAGGTACGCCGCGAAGAACGTCGTGGCGTCCGGGATTGCCGAGAGGTGCCAGATACAGGTGGCCTATGCGATAGGGGTCGCAAACCCCGTGTCCATAATGGTCGATACGTATGGGACAGGGAAGATCCCGGATCAGAAAATAACCGGGCTCGTGCGCAAGCACTTTGACTTCCGCCCGGCCGCTATCATCAGGGACCTCGACCTTCGCAGGCCTCAGTACCGCAGGATCGCGGCATACGGGCACGTGGGCAGGATCGACCTCAAGCCAGTTCCACGTTGGGAGGTCACTGACAGGGCGGACGCGATAAAAGCGGAGGCGGGGAGTCTGGCATAACCGCTCTCATACGGAGCCTGATCCACATCGTATGGCCCTCGGCCTGTCCGATCTGCGGCAGGCTAGGCGAGCTCGCGTGCATGGAATGTTTGGAGACACTGGCTGGCCCGGGGAGGGCGTTCTGCATGACATGCGGCTCGCCCGGGCCGTGCCCCGTCCATCCGGACGGGCCCCTGTGCTGGTCCCTCACTGAATACAGCGGAATGAACCGAGAGATAGTCCACATCATGAAGTATTCAAACGGCAGGGAGCTGGCACTCCGAATGGGCAGGTTGATGGCAAGCCGGATAGCGAGGCCGGATGTCGATTTCGTCGTACCCATACCCCTTCACCGGGGGAGCGAGAGGGAGTATAATCAGGCCGAGCTGATAGCCTGCGGCGTGTCGCAGGCGTGGGGGATACCGCTCGCGCGGACTCTCTCCTGGAGGATGGACCTGAGCAGGCAGACGCTCAAGAGCCGGAGCTCGGAGAGGACCCTCCCGAGGGACGCCATGAGCGCTGACGGGACGCTCCGGGCCGGGGCCAGAGCCCTCCTCACGGATGATGTTTACACGACCGGCAGCACGATGGCGGCGGCAATGTGGGCGCTGGGGCGGGCTGGCGTCGTCGTTCGCGGGGCGGTGGTCTGGAGCGGTGGCGGCCGATGATCGTCGGATGGAGGAACTGAGATGGCCCTGGATCTGATGAAGTGCGCTTTTTGTGGGAAGGCTTTCGTGGATGCGGACGGGCACAGGCCCATCTGCGGGGATTGCCGCGCCGATGAGGATAAGCTGTACAGAAAGGTGAGAAACCTGATCCGAGACAACCCAAACAAGGCGTA
>JAISRP010000101.1 GCA_031273585.1 Synergistaceae bacterium | reverse complement strand
CCCCCCCCGGGCCGCCCCCCCCCCCCCACACCCACAAATTTTGGGTCTCCCCCCCCCCCGCAAAAAAAAAAAAAAAAATGGGGGGGGGGGGGGGGGGCCCCCCCCCGCGGGTGTGGGCGGCGCCCACGGTCTTCTTCCCGCGGATTGGGGGGACGGTTATGATGTGCCGTCGGGGGACAGCGCTGCCAGTATATCCCCTAGCGGACGTCCGACGGTCTCCTCCACCCTGTGCTGAATGCTCATGGCCCTGTCGATTCTTCTCCTGGTGTGGATCATTGAGGCGCTGCCGGATGGGAAGCGCGCCTCCATCCTCATCAATCGGTTCGCCAGGGTCGAGACGGTCTCGCCGTCGGTGATCTTGTCCGCGAGGTACAGTATCTCAGCCTCGCCGAGACCTCGGCTCTCCGGCAGATCCTTGTGGGACGCGACGAGCTTCGCGACCTTTGTGTAGCCCCTCTTCCTGAGCCACTGCGCGCCCTTCGCCTCGTGATACTTCTCCCCCTTCGCCAGGTCGTGCAGGAGGCACGCCGACAACAGCAGCCGCCTGTTGAGCTTTTTTCCGCGGTCAAGCAGGGCGTCCGCTATGCTCATCCCGCACTCCGCAACGACCCTCATGTGCCTTACAGCTCTCGCGGGAGTGCCGGCGATCCGAAGCAGCTCGGCGCACTCATCCTCGTCGGGGCAGAACTCGAACTCCAAGTAATCCTGCATCGCCTCGTAGTCGCCAGGCGTGTCCATATCGAGCAGGATCGACCTGTCGGCGGTCGGCACATCCACGGAGCGGTGAGGGTGGTCCGCGAGCAGCCCCCTCAGGCCGTTCTTGCCGTACCAGTTCATTATCGGACCGATCATGGCGCGCCCCATGAGGACCGGGTGTCCTCGGTCGCCGCGAAACGTGGGGTACACGACGTCCGGGCTGCCGCTGCTCTCCTCGAAGGCCTCGATGAGGGCCCTGTAGGTCGCGGGCTTGACGAGGGGGATGTCGGCCGGGATCAGGAGGAACGACAGCGTATCGTCCGAGAGCGCCTTCACCCCCGATATCACGCTGCTGTACATCCCGGACTCGTGCGCCGGGTTGAACACGGCGGAACACCCGAGGCGAAGCGCCTCCTTCCGCACCATCTCCTCGTGTCCTCCGGTTACGACCGTGATCGAGCCCACCCCGGAGTCCCTCATCCGCCTCGTTATGTGCCCGAGCGCGGACACGCCGTCCAATGGGAGCAGCACCTTGCACCTGTTCATCCGCTCCGCCAGCCCGCCGGCCAGCACGAGGCCCGCTATGCGTTTGTCAGTTTTTTTTTTCATGTCTTGATCGAGTCGGGCGGACGAAAATCCGTCAGCAGCCGCTCGAGAACCGGCATTCCGGCCAATGACAGGGGGAGCAGTGCTCGCACAGGCCTCCGACGCCTCGGCGTCTCATGAACGGCGTTGGGTCGACTCCGGCGAATATGAAGGGGAGGACGCAGTCGAGGGAGGTTCGCACGTCGTGAACGACGCAGGCGGGAGCGCCCAATATCGAGACCTCGCCTCCCGAGGGAGATTTGGCGGAGCCTAACATCAGCATGGCCCCGGGAAGCATGGGGACGCCCTGAAATGAAATTTTTTCCGCGACTAGGCGGATGCCCCCAGGGGTCCTGTCGTCGGCATCCACGCTCATGCCGCCGGTGCAGACCACCAGGTCGGCCCCGCCCTCTATGAAGGCCCGTATCTCGGCCGCTATCTGCTCCGAGTCGTCGGAGGAGAACCTCTGCCCGGCGAAGATCCCGCCGAACGACGAGAGCTTTCCGCGGAACTTATCGGCAAAGGCGTCCCTGACGAGCCCGGTCGCTATCTCCCTCCCGGTCGTCAAAAGCCCCGCCGTGAGGGGCCGGAACGGCATCACGTCAATCCTGCCGGCAACCCCTGCCGCGCGGCGAACCCTGTGTCTTTCCATCGCGAGCGGCCTGATCCTGAACCCGGCCACCCTCTGCCCCTCCGCCACTATGCTGTGCGGAGGCATCGTCGCAAGCACCCAGTCCGGATCCTCGTTGACCCTGTGAACCATCTCCGGGTCGTAGCAGAGCAGACCGCAACAGTCGGCGCTTATCCCGATGAGCCCCTCCGAGGGGAGCGACGACGAGCAGTTGAGGCCGATAATGGCCCCGCACAGCTCCCTCGCGGCATCGTCCTCGTGTATCTCGTCCGGCTCCAGCTCCAGGATGGAGAGGTGCTCCCTGCCCATCCCCCTCAGGACCGGCAGGTCCTCGGGAGTGACGATCTGACCCTTCTTGAACCTGGCGCCCTTCGTGCCCAGCGCCGCATCTATCCGCGTCATGTCATGGGCCAGCCTCAACCCAACCGCGTCCTCCAGGGCTATCTCCGTCAATTTCATTTTTATCCCAGCACCTCGTCTCAAATATCTTACGTTATATGACCTTCATGCCCAGCCCGGCATCCGGATCAGCCCTCCGGCGCGTCCGTCCCACAGCCGGCCCCTTCCTCTCCGGATGCGCAGGCCTGACATACCCCGTAGGCTACAAACTGCTTTCCGTACACGACGCAGCCATCCGGAACCTCGACGCGAGGCATGGTCTGATCCATGAGGCAGATCATCGTCCCGCACGATGAGCACAGAAAATGAGGGTGGTTGCCGGGACAGGCGTGGTCCTCCCTCATATGAGCGCAGAAGCGCCACATCCCGTCTAACCCCTGGACCTGATGAGCTATATCCGAGTCCACAAATGAGGAGAGCGTCCTGTACAGCGTGACCCTGTCCATGTCAGGCAGCGCGGCCTGAACCTCCGCGTGCGACATGGGGCGGGCGGCCTCCATGAGGTAGCTCAGCACGGCAATCCTGAGAGGAGTCACCTTCAGCCTGGCAGTCCTAAGCACTTTTTTAAGAACCTCTCTCGTGTACACATCAGGGGAGCTTTTCAAGCGAAGTCGAGCCTCCGGAGGTTAACGACGTAAAATCAACTCAGCAATACTGGTCCCGCTAATACTACCACAACGAGGCGTCATCATCAAGGCGCAGGCGCGGCGGTTATTTTCTGAGCAGCATCACCGAGTTTGGCTCGATTGAGATCGACACCATATCGCCGGGCTTTACCGCCTCAGATTGTCCCTTGGACAGCTCCACCCTGATGCGGGAAAAGTCTCGC
>JAISRP010000035.1 GCA_031273585.1 Synergistaceae bacterium | reverse complement strand
TTTGCAGATGGAAAAACTCCCGTCGACCATCAGCGGCAAGGTCGACGCAAGATCCCTGCCGGATCCCGAACTGGCCGGACCGGTCGCTTACGTTCGGCCGGAGACCAAACAGGAGGAGGATTTCGCCGGCATCTTCGAGCGAACGCTCGATCTGGCACGTGTCGGGGCTCTGGATAACTTTTTCGATATCGGCGGCTCGTCCCTTCTGGTCACGAGGGTGATCGTCGAGGCGCAGGCCGCCGGGTACGCCTTAAATTACGGGGATGTGTTCGCCAATCCCACGCCGCGCGCGCTGGCCGCGGTATCGGCGGCGTCTCCCCCGCCCCGGGCCGACGCCCCAGCCGTCAAAATACCCTCTGCGCCCCGGCCGGACGGTCGGACGGGGGAACCGGCGCTGCGAGGCGCCCTGGCCGATTACGACTACGCCCCCATAGACCGCCTGCTCGCCGGAAACGTAATAGAGTCCCTCCGGCGCGGCTCGTACAGGCCGCTTGGCGATATCGCCATTACCGGAGCCACCGGGTTTCTCGGCATTCACGTGCTGCGTGAGTTTTTGGCGAGCGAGCGCGGCACGGTTCGCTGCCTCGTGCGCGGAAAGAGAATCGACGGCGAACGCAGACTGAAGGAGCTGCTGGTCTACTACTTCAACGACGCCTTCGAGGATATGTTCGGAAGTCGAATTTCCGTCGTTGATGGCGACGCGACCGACGCCGCATCCTGGGAAGCCCTGTTCGGGGCGCCTGTGGACACGCTCTTTAACTGCGCCGCCAACGTGAAACACTTTGCGGTCGGCGACGAGATAGACCGGGTCAACATCGGAGCGCCGGAGCACGCTGTCCGCATGTGCCTCTCGCGCCGCGCGAGGCTGGTGCATGTATCCACCACGTCCGTCGCCGGCATGAGCACGGCCGGGCTCGTGCCGGAGGAGAGCGTTCTCACCGAGCAGCGCCTCTACTTCGGGCAGCGGTTGGAGGGACAGAAATATCTGAACAGCAAGTTCCTTGCGGAGCGAACGATCCTCTCGTCGGTTGCGGAGCAGGGGCTCGACGCCAAAATCATGCGCGTGGGCAACCTCATGGCCCGTCAGGAGGATGGCGAATTTCAGATCAACTTCAACACAAACAGCTTCATAGGACTCCTGCGGGCGTACCGCAGGCTCGGCCTGATACCCTGGGAGGCGCAGACGGCTCCTTCGGAGCTCTCCCCCATTGACCTGACGGCCAGGGCGATACTGAAGCTGGCGAGGACTCCGCGCGAGTGCTGCGTTTTTCACCCTTACGACGATCACGGGGTACTGACGGGCGACGTAATCGACGCCATGTCCCGCCGGGGCCTTGGCATCCGTTCGTGCGAGACGGAGGAGTTCACAGCTGCGCTCGCGGAGGGACTGAGGGATCCTGAGATGAGCCGGGATCTCGGCGTGCTGATAGCCTACTCCGGCGAGGGCGGGGAGGAGCCCGTTATGCTGCGGTCGGGCAACGCCTACACATCCCAGGCTCTGCGGCGGATGGGTTTCAGCTGGCCGCTCGTCGACGAGGGGTACCTCGACAGCTTCGTCGAGGGATTGAGTTCCCTGGGGTTCTTCGATTGAGCGATCCTGTGTTTCATCGCAGCGGGCATCTGCTCCGCAAGCGCTTCAGGGGATATTTTGCGGCGACGCTCCTAGTTGCGCTCTCGTCCAACCTGGCCGCGGCCGTCGACCAGGTCATCGTCGGCAACATGCTGGGCGCCAGGGCGATGGCGGCGGTCGGCCTGACCCTGCCGTTCACTTACGGAATATCGGTCATCTATCTGCTATTTAGCATCGGAGGGTCCATCATGGCGGCGGTGGCGATGGGCCGCCGGGAGATGCGCACCGCAAGCGCCTCATTCTCCGCATCGATGTGGCTCATCGTTCTGGCCGGCCTGCTGGTCATGTTCTCAGGCCTCCGGTGGATCGACGCGCTCGCCGGTTTGCTGGCCGGGGGCGACGCGCAGCTCGCGCCAATGGTGAAGAGCTACCTGCGCCCGCTGCTCGTGGGAGTGTTGTTCCTTCTGATAGTGCCGGGCTGCGGGGAGTTCGTGAGGCTGGACGGACATCCGAGGCTGGTCTCGGTTGTCCTGGTGGGCTCCAACGCGGTCAACTTAGTCTGCGACGTGATCTTCATATCCCTGCTGGGGGACGTTTCCGGGGCGGCGTGGGCCACTGTCGTGGGGTATCTCGCGGGTTTTCTGCTCTTGGGTTTTTACGCGAGGTCCCCTGGGCGGACGCTGCGCCTCATGCCGCCCAGCCCGGCGCTGCTGAGCCGCCTGGCGGCGCCGATAACGTCCGGCGGGTTTGCCGGGGCGGTGGACATGGTCCTCTTTATGGCGAGGTCGTTTTTCATGAACTCCATTGTGCTTGCCCTCGGCGGCGAGAGGGGCATGGCGGCGTTCTCGGTCTGCATGGCCTGCATGAGCCTGTCGTTCATCTTCGTGGCCGGCGCGGCTCAGACGATGATGCCGATAGCGGGAGTGCTCCGCGGGGAGGATGATGCCCTGGGAATCCGCTTCATAATGCGGCAGACTCTCGCCTTCGCCGTCGGCGGCGCGCTCGTCCTGTGCGCGATATTCGAGGCGTTCCCGGCTGTGGTGCTGGGCATCTTCGGCCTGAGGGGCGCGGATGAGTTGGCATCTGCCGTGCCGGCCCTGCGGATATTCTCCCCGTCTCTGGCGGGGCTTGCGGTTACGTCCGTGATGATCTACTACTATCAGACGATGGGCAGGCCGTCCATGTCGCTCTTCATCTCCCTGATGGAGGCGCTGGTGATTCAGATATCGACGGCGTGGCTTCTGTCGCGCTTTTTTGGGCTGGCGGGCGCGTGGGCGTCGTTTCCGCTGACTGAGGCGATCTGCGTCGTCATGGTCTTCTGCGCGGCGCGCGCCGTCTCGGTGCGGTCGGGGGGAACTCTCTCCGGCTTCTTGCTGCTTCCTGCCGGCCAAAACGGTCGTCTGCTCGACGTCACGATCCCGGCCAGCCTCAAGGAGGCGGAGGCGCTCTCCGCTAAAATAGCGGCGTTCGGCGCGTCCGAGGGGCTCGACGCCGGTCTGGCGATGCGCCTGGGCGTTGCTGCGG
>JAISRP010000231.1 GCA_031273585.1 Synergistaceae bacterium | reverse complement strand
GGCGCGCAGGCCCCTCGTGGTCGCAGCCGCGCCCTCCGGGTACGGCAAGACCGCCGCCCTGGAGTCGTTCCTGGGCGCCAGGGGCGACGAGTTCAGGACCGCGTGGGTGAACCTGACGGGTTCGTGCAATCATCCCGAGCGATTCTGGAGGAAGGTCGAACTTGCGCTTGGCGCGTCCGGAGCGGATGTGTCCGAGATGGCATGGCGGGGGGACCCTGGCCCGGAGGACATGATGTTCGCGTTTTCGCGGGCGGTGAGCTCGATGGGGTCCGGCTCGCGCGTGGCCCTGGTCCTCGATAATTTTCACGTCATCCGCGCCTCGCCTCTCGTCCGCAGCGTGAGGGATATGGGGACGGCAGGGATGTCCAACTTGACGATTTTTATCGCCGGCAGGGCCGCGCCGGACTTTTCGATGAACAGAAGGGATATGAGGGCGCTGGTAGGCGCGGTGGGGCAGGACGATCTCCTGTTTAAGGAGGCGGAGGCGCTGGACTGGTTTTGCGGCATTGGCGCGGAGCTGACCGGCCCGCAGGCGGCCAAACTGATGGAGCGGACGGGAGGGGTTGCGGCCGAGCTTTACGTTCGTTCGCTTGCAATTTCATCCGGCGCCGCGGACATCGAAACTGCCGTCGGCTCCGACGCATCTGACCTGATCGAGGCGATTCTCTCACGCCATACCCCGGAGGAGGCATGTTTGCTGGATCTCGTCTCCCCGCTCGACGAGCACCCGGTCGGCCTTGCGGCCGAGATATCCGGCAGGGCGGACGCGGGCTGTCTTTTGGAAAGGGCGGCTGGGCGCAGCTCGCTGGTCCGCAGACTGGGCCCCGACGAGTACGCCGTCAGCGGAATTCTGTCTCGCTTCCTGCGGCGCAGGAGGGCATCGTCGTCCCGGGACGGATACAGGACGACCTTATTGGCCGCGGGCGACTGGTACGCGTCGAGGGGCGACCTGCACGACTGCTGTGAATGTTATATGAAGGGTGGCGGATACGAGGCCCTGGCCCGTGTTCTGGAGCGCCCGTTCAGGATGCTCGTCCGTGGAACCGGGATCGAGATGAACGACTTCAAGCGGGCGGAGTTCGAGGTCTGTTTCCGGTACATAGAGTCGATCCCGCTGGATCTGCTGCGTCGCGCGGCCCCAATATTGGAGCTGGCTTACGTATTTACCCTCATGTTGATGGGGGAGGATGACAAGTTCGCCGAGCGAAGCGCCGCCATGAGGGAGCATTACACCCCGCTCCCTGAGTCCGAGGCCCGGAACAGGATCATCGGCGAGCTCGACATGCTGATCGTCCCCCTTAATTTCGACAACTTCAAGCTGAAGGGGAGCGCGCTCGAGAGCGCCGCAAATGTTTTAAACGGCCACAGCCTCTACGTGAAGTATTATTCGAGGATCGCGCTCAGTTACCCCTCGATGCTGCTCTTGTTCTACAACGACTTCAAACCGCTCGACGACCTGATTGAGGACTACGCGGAGCGCATGGAGAGATACGCGGCCGTCACGGGCGGCATGATGACCGGGGTGGCCGAGGTCATGAACGGCGAGGTAGCCTACGAGCGCGGGGACTTTGAGACGGCAAAGCGGCTGGCGATGACGGCGGCGTCCCGAGCCAAGGAGCGCAACGTCGTCATGTCGGCGACGTACCTGCGTGCTAAGGTCTCCGCCGCGGAGGGAGACCTCGACCGCAGCCTGGCGAGGCTGCGGGATATAATGGACGCGGCCCGCGGCGACGACTTCGACCTGCTCTATATGACATCGGACTTCTGCTGGGCATTCCTCGGCTCCATCATGAGGGATGTCCGGCTCGTGCCAGGCTGGATCGCGGAGGGAGTGTCGTTCGGGTCCCACGCGAAGGGGGTCACGATCGGACTGAAGCTGGATCTTCTCCCGCACTCGTTCTGGCTGCTGTCGAGCGGACAGTACGACAAACTCCGGCCGCTCGCGCATGACATGAGCGTCATGTTCGAGAGGAGCAACTCGAGGATGGGGATCCTGTATACGCGGATAGCGGAGGCCGTCCTGCACCACGCCGAGGGAAACCTGCACAAGGCCCGCGGTGCCCTGGTAACAGCGTGGCGGATTGCCTCGCCGGAGGGGCTCGTGATGCCATTCGTCGAGCGAAGCGGCGCGCTGCACCCGCTCGTTCAGGCTCTGCTCTCGGCTCGCTACAGGGATCGGTACTTCGGCAAGTGGCTCGAGATGCTGGACGGGAGGATGAGGGCCTTCAACAGGGCGGTCATGAACCTCAGGAGAAAATATTACGTCCGATCGTCGAACGGCCTCGTCACGGATTTTCGGAGGTTGGACGCCGCAGCGCGCGAGATGATCGAGGGTGGCGTGAGCAGGAGGGAGATCCGCGACAGGCTCGGCTTATCGGCCAACAGCCTGCGGGCCATAATAGTCAGGCTGTGCGGGGAGCGTGACGGCTGAGGACGCGTCCAGACGGGCGCGCCCGGCGTCTCATTGGAGCGCAGGAGACGCCGAGCCCGACTCGCAGCAGTGCTCTATGACCTGGGACGCTATGTCGCCGTTGATGTAGTCGCTGCCCGCCATGTTCATCATTATGCTCCTGACCCTGTCCGGCGGCAGCGACTCGCGATACGGCCTGGTCTCGGTCAGGGCCTGGTAGATGTCGACGCAAGCCAGGAGCTGCGACTCGAAGCAGAGGGCCTCCCGCGAAAAACCGTACGGGTACCCGCTCCCGTCGAGCTTCTCATGGTGATTCGCCGCCCACTCGACTATGTCCTCGAGCCCCTTGACCGGCTCGAGCGCCTTCCTCGTGTAATAAGTGTGAGCCTTCATGACCGCGAACTCGTCGTGCGAGAGCTTGCCGTTCTTGTCTATGATGGCGTTCGGCACGACGATCTTGCCCAGGTCGTGGAGGTTTGCCGCAACAACCAGCTTGACCCTGCGCTCCTCGTCGAACCCGAAGTAGTCGGCCATCTTGCCGGCGATGGAGGCTATCCCCTTCGTGTGCGTCCCGGTGAAGGGGGATTTTGCGTCGATAATGTTGCACAGGATCATCGATATCGCGAGCAGCTCCTGCAGATTCATGTCGATGTCGAACCGCGGCATCGCCCTCCTGATCTCGCTGCC
>JAISRP010000222.1 GCA_031273585.1 Synergistaceae bacterium | reverse complement strand
TACTGGATCACGGCCCCGTGACGGTCCATCATATCGGCCAATTTTTCGGCGCAGTCGTCATATTCGCCAGTCAGCACGACAATCGAGGCAATCGTCTCGTACCTCTCCCCGGACCGGCGGCCGACGCCAGGCGCAACGGCCCCGGGCGCGCTGTCTTCCGCTGCGTAGTTCCTCCTAACCGCCGGAAATTCCCGCCCCAGACCGGGAGGACCCGCAAATTCAAGGCCATCCGCCGCAACATCCGGAGTCGTGTAATATCCATAGGCCATGCGCAGGACAAAAAGCCCCGCGAACAAACAGAAAAAAAATTTTGCAACCATCCGCACATTCATGCAAATACCACCCCCCGAACGACATATTATCCCCAAGCGACGCATGTCGCAACGAATGTGAAAAAAACCAGAACTACGGGCGGGATCTTGGGGCTCCGCCCCAAACCCCGCGCTTGCGGCACTGCCTCCTGGACCTCCAAATCGTTTTTTTGTTTTCGCCCTGCGGGCGAAAACAAAAAAACAGATGGGGGTCCGGGGGACTGGTCCCCCGGACCCCCATCTGTTTTTTTGTTTTCGCCCTGCGGGCGAAAACAAAAAAACTTATTGGAGGTCCAGGAGGCACTGCCTCAAGCGCGGGGTTTGGGGCGGCGCCCCAAGGTTTCAATCTTCAGGCGAATTTCCCGAGCCTTTTGAATATGTCGCTGTTCCTGGCGTACAGCTCCCTGTAGATTGAAAACAGCTCCTGATAGCGGGCGTGGGCATCCCGGTCCGGGAGCTCCGTCTCGGGGGAGAGCCGTGTCATGGCGCCGCATGCCTCGTCTATGTCCTTGAACAGCCCGATTCCTACGGCGGCAAGGATGGCGGCCCCGACGCACGATTGCTCGGTCGCGATGGATCGCCTCACAGGGAGCCCGTACACGTCGGCCTGTATCTGACGCCACAGGCGGCTCCGCGCCCCGCCGCCCGATGCGATAACGAGGGACGGGTTCACTCCGAGGCTCCTGGCGATCTCGACCCCCTCGTTCATGGAGTATACGACGCCCTCCATGACAGCCCGGATCACCTCGTCGATCCCCGACCCTCCGGCGAGGCCAAAGAAGGCGGCCCGGGCCGATGCGTCCTGATGAGGCGTCCTGTCCCCGTGGAGATACGGCAAGAATATAACGCCGCGGGAGCCGACCGGGACCAGCGACGCCCTGTTCGACATGGCATCGTAATCCCCGGTCAGTGACGCGTTTTTTTTGAGCCACTTCAGACAGTACCCCGCGCTCATATTCGCTCCGAGCAGGTACCAGAGTCCGCCCCGCGCGTGGCAGAAAGTGTTTGTCCTGAGTTCGGGGTCGTACATTGGGCTTGCCAGGGGTGTGAATACCTGGCCCGCCGTCCCGATCGTGGACAGGAGAGTGCCCGGTTCGATTGCCCCGTTGCCGAGCGCCCCCGCCGCCTGGTCGGCCGCGCCTGCCACGACCGGCAGTCCCCGCGCGAGCCCTAGTTCCTCGGCCGGACCCGCCATGAGCCCGCCCACGACCGAGCCGGTTGGGACGATCTCGGGAAATACGTCGGGCGGAAGCGACAGCGCCTCGATCAGGTCCCTGTTCCAGCCTCCGTTCCTGACGTCGAACGCGAGCGTTCCCGACGCGTCGCTCGGCTCCGTTACCTTGCGCCCGGTCATCCTGAAGCAGATGTAGTCCTTGGGCAGCATGACGGATTTTATCCTCCTCATGGTATCCGGCTCGCGAGACTTCATCCACAGCAGGGTGGGGAGCATAAACCCGACGGAGGCCTTGTTGCAGCTGCGTTCAAAGCCCATCCTTGCCTGCGCCTCGTTTATCATATCGGCCTCCGCGCCGCCTCTGGCGTCCGCCCATATGACGGCCGGATACGCCGGTTCGTCGCGTTCTCCAAGTGCGACCAGCCCGTGCATCTGACCGGAGAACCCGGCGGCGAGCACGGATACCGGCCCCCCTGCGTTCCTCTCGGCCATCGAGCGCCCCTCCCGGACGGCCTCGACCGTACAGCGCCACCATTCGCGAGGCGACTGCTCGGCCCGCCCGATCGCGGGAACGTCGATACCCAGCTCCCTCTGTCCCATGCCGGAGACCTCTCCCCTGGCGTCTATAAAAGCCGCCCTGACGCTCGAGGTCCCGAGATCGATGCCTAGCATCAGGGCTTCGCTCAGTGGACTCATCCTCTCAAAAAAAAGATAGGCAACCATCACACTACGGGCGCCCCGCCGCGCGGGCAGCACATCTCGTGACGTTCCCCTCAGTCCAGACGCCCGCATGTCGATTCACTGTGGAAACGCCAAGAGAATAATATCAGATCATTATCGCTTATGAATCAAATCGACAATTCTAAAAAAATTTATGCTATGCTGCTGCTACTGCGACCCGCCGTATCTGATCACCTGTGCGGCTTATAACGAGCGGGACGGCTGGAACGAGCAGAGCGAGCGTGATTTGCTCGCTTATCTTGACGCGCTGAATGAACGCGGTATTAAGTTCGCGCTGTCAAACGTGCTGGCAGGCAAGGGGAAAACTAACGATATCCTCTCGGCGTGGGCCGAAAAATACCGGGTTATCCACCTGGATCATAAATATTCAAACTCCAGCTATCAGCGTAAAGACCGCTCCGGCGGCGAGGACGAGGTTCTGGTAGTGAACTATGGGAAGTGCGTAAATTACTGATTTTACGTATCGCAGTTTCTGCTGGCGTTGGGCACAACCAGTTTTCGTACCAATGATTTCAACGAACTGGCAGAGAGGCAGCTTGACCTCATGGACCGCTTCCGCACCGCTAATTCTGGCGCTTGGCGTGAATTGCAGACCGCGTACTACCGCTTTATTCAGGGTGAAGGATTTATCAGCTCATCCCTCAATAACCGCCGCCGTCCACATCGGTTATGACGAACATGTGATACTTCACAGCATAACAAGAGATGATCTGCCGATGATCGAGGCTGTGCAAAGAGACCGGCATCACGCTATGGGGCCGCAAAAAGGCCGCCGTCACCACTCTCTGGGCTTGAATCCTTCGGGCGCGTCGATCTTCACAGTGTCGCCGCTCTGCTCTATGACGTAGAAGCCGCTTTTTATAGCGTAGCGTTTCACCTGCTCGTTCATAATCGCCCCGGCTATGGCGCCGATGTGCTTTCTCCCGTCTCCGTGTTCGTCGGCGTAGCGCCGGAGAAGCTCCATGCGCTGGACATGATCCTTGACGTGTTCTTCAGTAGGTTGGGCTTTCACCTCCACAGCCATCACAAAACTGCCGTTTTCCAGAAGCGCGTCAACCTCAGTAAGGATTTTTCCACTCTTGTCCCTGAAACGAATGTTCAGGCCGGTGCGCGCAAAGCTGTAGCCCAAGGCGTTGAATTTTTCCTCAATGTTTGGAAGAACCAAGTGCTCCGCCAGTTCCCCGAACTTGTTGCCCAAATCTCCAACTATCCGGGACGTTTCCCGCAGAGACTCCCGAAGCTCCCGCATCTCTCTCTCGGCAAGCTCGCGGGACTCATGTATCTTCCGGTCGAATTTCTCGCCGGACTCCTGAAACATCGCCCATACTTTTTCAAAGGTCAAGCCCATTTGCGGCTCATGCGTCGGCGTTTCCATTGTACTCGGCCTCCCCTCTCCATACGGCAATGTGTCTTTCCAAGAGTATACAGCAAAAACAATGGTCGGCAAAACGGGCTTCGCTCTGAAATATTGGAGCAGGCTTTTCCGGTAAAGTTCTCGACTCGCGGTCAAAAAACACTCCACGCGGCGCGTTGTTGGTAAAATAGCGTTAAGGAAGCGCTGATTAAACCGTCCGAACGACATTTTGCCGTTTGAGGATGCAGAGCCGGTCAGGGTTTTAATCTTTACCCTTCAGGCCCCTAACGTTAAATCAGCCCTTACTTAAGGAAGCGCTGATTAAATCGCCCGAACGACATTTTGCCGTTTGAGGATGCAGAGCCGGTCAGGGTTTTAATCTTTACCCTTCAGGCCCTTAACGTTAAATCAGCCCTTACTTCCTGCATTCCCGAAAAATCCTAACTATGCAACTGAATAGCATAGAAGAAACGTAGAAAGAATCAATATTTTCAGGTCAAACGGCTTGCCAAAAACATAGTTATGATATAAAATATCATAACTATGGAGGGGTCGCGATGGGCATTGTCTTTC
>JAISRP010000145.1 GCA_031273585.1 Synergistaceae bacterium | reverse complement strand
TTGATGAACATCCTCGCCTGCATCTACAAGCAGGACTACGGCGAGATCATCTTAAACGGCAGGGAGGTCCGCTTCAGAAACTCGCAGGATGCGGCTAAGAACGGCATCGGGATGGTGTATCAGGAATTTATGCTGTTCAAGGACCTGACCGTCCTTGAAAACGTCATGTACGGCTTCGAGGAGAGGACCGCCGGGTTCTTCATCGACAAGAGGAGGACCAGAAAAAAAATCGAGGACATATGCAGTCGGTATCACTTCAACATTCCGCTCTCCGAGAAGGTCAACGACCTGCCCGTGTCGATGCTGCAGCAGGTGGAAATCGTCAAGGTTCTGTACAAGGGCGCAGATATAATCGTGTTCGACGAGCCGACCTCGGTCCTGACGCCGCAGGGGATAGAGGGCCTGTTTGACGCCATCAGGTTCCTCGTCCGCAACGGAAAGACCATCATATTTATAACTCATAAGCTCAAGGAGGTCTTCGCCATAGCGGACGCCATAACCGTGCTGCGCGACGGCAGGGTCACCGGCAGAGTCGACCCCCGGGAGGTGAGCGAGAACGAGCTGGCGAACCTCATGATCGGGCGGGAGGTCATGCTGCAGTCCAACAAGGTCGTCCGGGACGCGGGCCGGGTCGTCCTCAGCGTCGAAAACCTAAGGGTCAGGGACAAGGACGGCGCGCTGCGCGTCAAGGGCGTCAGCTTCGGCGTCAGGGAGGGCGAGATATTGGGCATAGCGGGAGTGGCAGGCTCCGGCCAGCAGCAGCTCGTCGACGCCATATTCGGCGCTTGCGTCCCAGAGGACGGCAGCAGGATAACTTTTCTGGACAGGGACGTTACGAGATCGACGTCGCGGGAGCGGCGCTGCATGGGGATGGGATACGTTCCGCAGGACAGGATGGGCATGGGCGGCAACGCGTCGGGCACGATATGGGAGAACTCCATCATGGGTTATCACATATCGCACGGCTTCAGGAGCAAGGTCTTTCTGGATCACAGGGAGATAGACGAATTTACGAACCGCGTCGTCTCCCAGTTCAACGTGAAGACGCCCGATATCCACGAAAAACTGAGCAACCTGTCCGGCGGCAACGTTCAAAAGCTGATCGTGGGCAGGGAGTGCATACAGGACAACAAATTGCTAATCGTGGAGGACCCGACGCGGGGCATAGACGTCGGCGCGATCGAGTTCGTGTGGGGCAAGATGCTGGAGATAGTGAAGTCCGGCGTGGCCATACTGCTCGTGAGCCATGAGCTCAACGAGATAAAACAGCTCTCGGACCGAATACTGGTCATTTACGACGGGACGATCTTTGACGGGGGAAGGTATCAGGAGAAGGACGACGACGAAATAGGGCTTTTGATGCTGGGAGGGGGAAACGATGTCAGATCCCAAGCCGTCCGGTAGGGCGATTCGACAGTTTTTCTCCCCCGAGGTGGGAATCGGGGCTGCCCGCTACGTCATATCCTTTGCGGGGGTCCTGGCGTTGGGCTCGATCCTGATTCTGGCTCAGGGGGAGGACCCGGTCCGCGCGGCCGCCCTCATAATTAACGGGGCCTTCGGAAACACCGTCTCCGTCGGAAACTCGCTCAGGTGGGCGATGCCCTGTATGCTGACCGGAGCGGCGTCCATCATCGCGTTCAAGTCAGGTGTGATCAACCTCGGCATAGAGGGCCAGATGTACCTGGGCGCGTTTACGGCGGCAGTCCTTGGCTCGTTCGTCGACCTGCCCCCGACGGTGCACGCCCTGGTCTGCGTGGTCGGCGCCGGCGTGGCCGGCGTGATATGCGTAATCATTCCCGCGCTCATGCGCCTTTTTTTCAGCATCAACGAATACGTCACGACCATGATGATGAACTTTATCGCCACGCTGTTCTGCGATTACTTCGTCGTCTGGGTCATCATGCCGATAACCGGCATCACGACGGTGACGGTCGCCACGCCTACGATAAGCAAGAGCGCCAGGCTGTCCACCCTCATAAGGGGAACCTCGTGCAGCAGCGGGCTCATCATCGGCATGGCGGCCTGCCTGTCCGTTTACTTCCTTTATAAGTTTACGATCAAGGGATATGAGTTAAAGCAGGTGGGCGAAAATCTCAAGTTTGCGAAAACCGGGGGCGTGGACGTCAAGAGGACCTTCATCACCATATTCATCCTGTCGGGATTCCTCGGGGGCCTGTCGGGGGGCGTGGAGGTGACCGGAGGGTACTACAGGTATGTGTCGGGGTTCAGCTACACGATGGGCTGGGAGGGAATCATGATAGCCTACATCTGCAACAACAACCCGATAGGGCTCATCTTCGCGTCGATCGTGTGGGGCGCGCTCAAGACCGGGGCGATGAGCATTGAGAGGGGCACCTCTCTAAACCGCCTGACCGTCAACCTGCTCCAGATGTTCTTCGTGATTTTGGTCTCGATAAACTACGAGAGCATATACCATTATTTCAGGGACAGGGCGAAGAGGAAGAGGGAGATCAGGCAACTTTTGGCAAGCAGGGCGGATGAGGAGGAGGGGGCGTAGATGTTTTGGGATATCGTAAGCACGTGCCTCAGCCCCGCCGCATTTGCCGCAGCCCTGCGGCTCTCCTGTCCCCTGATCATCGGCTCGACAGGCGGCTGCTTTAACGAGAAGACAAGCACCGGCAACCTGGCCTATGAGTGCTTCATGCTGACGGGGGCGTTCTTCGGCGCTTACGGGAGTTATCTGACGGGAAGCCCGCTCATGGGCTCGCTCGCGGCCATTCTGTCGGGATTGGCGCTGGCCGTCATATACGGGCTGCTCGTGTATCATTTAAACTGCAGCGCGATAATCGTGTCCGTGGCGTACAACAGCGCGGCGTGGGCCTTGACGACGCTGCTGCTCGTCGTCGTCTGGAACACCAGAGGCCAGTTCAACGATCCGTCCATCGTGAGCTACGAAAATCTCAACTGGGACGTGCTCCGAAAATTTCCGGTGCTGGACATGGTGTTCAACAACAACATCCCGATGGTCTACTTCGCGTTCGCCTACGCTGCCGCGGGATACGCCGTCATGTACGGGACGCCCTTCGGCCTGCGCCTCCGCGGCGTCGGGATCAACCCGGAGGCGGCCCAGGCGGCGGGGATAAACGTGCGTAAATACCGCTGGATCTGCCTCATCATCATGGGCGCGTCGATGGGGTGCGCCGGCTCGTACATGCCGCTCTGCGGGATGTCGCTCTTCTCAGAGAACATGACGCGCGGCAGGGGATTTCTCTGCCTGACGTCGACCTTAGTCGGCAAGGGCAACCCGCTCCGCACGATGATGGTGGCCCTCCTGTTCGGATACGCCAACTCGATGACCCTTGTCCTGTCCACCTACAACATGCCCACGCAGATTATAAACATGCTGCCCTACGTCATGGTGCTCATCGTGCTGCTGTCCATAGGAATCAAAAACTTCAAGGGCAGCGCGGATATATCCGGCGACACGTTCTGACGCCGCGCGCCATGCAAAGTTTTTAATCTTTACCCTTTAGGCTTCTAACTTTAAATTGCTTTTAAGACGGGGGGGCGTGAATCGGATGGTCGAGCCTCAGCTAGTTGAGATCGGCGGCGCGAGCTACATCTATCGCTGCACGCACAGAATAATGGAGGGGGACTGCCAGATGGAGCACGGCCCCATAGAGGTGCGCGTGGGGCCGCTGTGGGCGCAGAAATATGCCGTCTCCAATTTTATGTATTACGAATTTGTGCGGGAGAGCGGTTATCGTCCGATGAACGACAGAAATTTTCTCAAACACTGGGAGAGCGGAAAATATCGGCCCGGCGAGGAGGATCTGCCGGTCGTCAATATCTCGCAGGACGACGCCCGCGCCTATGCGGATTTTTACGGTATGCGACTGCCTACAGAGCACGAGTGGCAGTATCTCGCCGCCGGTCCCGGGCACTTGAAGTACCCCTGGGGCAATAAGAAGGAATACGCCCGCTGCAACACATACGGGACGGAACTGCACCCGGTCGACAGCCATCCGGACGGGGACTCCCCTTTCGGGCTCCGCAACATGTGCGGCAATGTCTGGGAATTTACCGGCGAGACCATGTACGACGGCAACAGGGATCATTATTTTCTGACTCTCAGGGGGGGCTCGTACTACACGGCGCCGGACTATTGGCACGCCGAGTGCGGAATCGTGCCCAACGACTGTCACTTGAAGGTCCACCTGCTGGGGGACGCCATGAACAGGTTCGGGACGGCGGGCTTCAGGTGCGTCAAGGAGCGTGAATGACCGGTGATAAGGCACGATGCGGATGCGGGCACGGTCACGGTTCAGAACAACGCGCTGCGCGCCGTCATATCCTATGGACGCGGCGCTGTATTCAGGGAATTTTCCAATATTTTGTCGCGCAGGACGACAAACGCGGATCGGGACATGTTCGTCCTGAACATCCGCGGCAGGGATCTCGCGAGCGGGGACTTTGACGTGACAAGCGTGCGGACGGCGCGCGACGAGGTCCTGGAGCTAGTCACAGTATATATGGAGCATCCAGGGGAAGATCTCAAGGTCCGGGTTCATCTCATCAACGACAATGACAAGACAATCACCGTGCTGTTCCAGGTATGGGACGGCTATAAGCTGGGCGTACCCAGCGCGGTCACGATGCACATCCCGCTGCTGGCGAACCTCGAGGCGGGCGGGGCGTCCGAGGACAGGTATTACCCGTCCGGCATCGCCCCGACGAAAAAGGGCGCCGACGCGATGATCCCGATGACGGAGGGTTTCTGCGGCTCCGATATCCTGCTGCCCCTCGTGGTCTGCGACGCAGAGGAAAAATTCGGCTTCAGCGTTCAGTTTCCGACGATGAGCGACTTAAACGACGCCGGCGCGACGCAGAACGTCAATAAACAGCTCGCCTCGATCTCAAACGAGAGGGAGCTCGCATGTCACCGCCTCGGGATCAACCCGGACCCCAGTTTCAACGACACAGTGGAGCTGCGTATCTCGGGAATCAGCGGCGGTTGGGCCGAGGCCTTCAGCGATTGCCGCGATGCGTGGCAGAGCCTCTACGACTTCAGCGAGTACGAGAGGGAGGACCTGCGGTGGTTCAGCCGAGGCGCCGTCCATAACTTCGTGTTTTTATACGGCAGGGAGGGCTTCGACCACGAAAAACAGGAGATCGACGTGGACGGGCTGCTAGCGGCCGGCGACGAGTTCGGCGGTTACGACACGGTGACGATATGGAATCAGTACCCGCGCCTTGGCGTCGACGCCCGGACGCAGTGGGACTTCTACGACGATTTTCCGGGCGGGCGCGCGGCGCTCAGGGAGGCGGTAAAAAAATTTCACGACAGGGGCGTCCGCGTATTTCTGCCCTACATACCCTGGGACCGCGGCGGCGGGGAGACGACCGAGGGCATGGGGGACGAGCTGGCCCGCATCGCAACGGACACCGACGCCGACGGTTTTCAGCTCGACACCATGCGGGACCTGCCATACAGCTACCGGAAAAAGCTCGACGCCGTGCGCCCCGGCCTGGTGTTGACGGCGCAGCATCATCCATTGAAGAAGCGCCCGGTCGAATTTATAACCACGTCGTGGGACGAGTTCTGGCGCGCCGACCCCATGCCGGAGGCGGACGTGTTCAGGTTTATGTGCCCGCATCACATCTCGCCCGCGATATCGCGATGGCTGCGCACGGAGGATAAAACGGTCCTCATCAGGCGCTGCGAGTTCGGCGCGTCCCCGATCGTCGTGTGGCAGGACATCTTCGGGCGGTGGATGCCGTACTCCGCGGAACAGAAGGAGCGCATAAAGACCTGGAAGCGGACATATCTGAAATACAGGGAGATATACCAGGGCTCGCGCCCAATACCGCTAGTACCCACGCGCACGGGCGGGGTCTACTGCAACCTATTCACCGGCGACGCCGCGGGCGGCAGGATATACTCGTTCTACAACGACAACGATGAAGACTGCGTCGTCAAAAATTTTTCAGTCTCAGGCGAAAAAATCGACAACGCCAAGATAGTGCTGGGCGACGGAGAGGCGTCGCCAGAGGGCGGCATCCTTACAGTCGGGATGGCGGCGCACGAGGTGGTGCATGTTCTGGTGACGGGGCAGCCGGCGCATTGACCGCGGGGATATTTAGCCCATGATAATCGGCTATATTACGACAAAACAGCCTTCCGTCTCGCGCGAGCTGCTTCTAATTCCGCAATGACTGGGGCCGCGCGCCCGTTGATATCCGCTATGATTTCCTCCCTCGTGGCGTCCTTCAGGCGCTCGTAGTCCCACTCTCTGATTTTGTGTATGTCCTCGACGGTGAAGTTCGGACTTATCTTTGGTTTGGCAATGTCGTGTATCATCAATCCTCGCCTCCTATAAGACTTGACGGAGCGTAAATCAAAAGATCATCGTAGCCTTCAAGGGCAGATCCACGAGAACGCCGCTCATATATGGCCTCGTAGATGAGCGGCGGGCCTGACCGGTGTTGCAGTCAGGCCCGCCGTTTTATCAGGGAGTTGGGAGAGGACTTCGGGAGCCCTCTTTCTTCAAAATTTATTCTATCATGAAATGCGTATTTTTATGCAAGGCAATTTACAATTTAGCCCCCATTGCGTCGAAACGCCCGTAGCGCCGGCTGGTCAGTTCATGAGTTCTCGAACCTTTTCCAGGGGCAAACTGGTGCTCTCCGCTACGATGTCCGGCGCTATGCCGCGCGCCAGCAGGTTGCTGGCTACTTCGAGTCTGCCTTCGAGCCTGCCCTTTTCCATTCCATCTTCTCTGCCGCGCTGTTCGATCTCAGCCGCCGTGTCCCTCAACATCAACGGTATATACATGGCCTTTCCCTCCTTGTTTTGCTGTTCCAGAAATTTTTTGTATTGACTTATAAGCCCTTTATCCTTCATGTTGATAATGCGCTCGGTAAAAAGAAGCAGATCGCGCTTGTCATTCACGCTCCATCCTCGTTCATTCAGAAGCTCGACCGCCTTGCGGAGAAAGTTGAATTTTTGGAGTTCCTCTCTCGTTCGCAGTGCGAATTTTGCCGCGTAGAGAACGAGGTCTATCGGA
>JAISRP010000064.1 GCA_031273585.1 Synergistaceae bacterium | reverse complement strand
CCGGCGCCGGCGCGGGTCCAGCCTCGCGCGCGGCCTGCGGGGGAAGATTCAGCCGCGCCATGAGCTTTTTGAGCCCCCGCCGCGAACAGAGCTCAGATGCTCTCCCGACATCCGGGGGGGACAAGCGGAGGGCGTCCGCGCCGACGGCCTCGATTCGCTGCGGGATGACTAGCTCGTAGCTGCTGAACGCCGAGTCCCTTCCCGCCTCCAGCTTCGCGCGGACGCCCTTCGGCAGAGAGTCAAGCGCGCCGTAGATGCCCTCGAGCGACCCGTGCGTTCTGATCAGATCCCTGGCGGTCTTGTCCCCTACTCCTTTGACGCCGGGGATGTTATCGACGGCGTCGCCCACCAGCGCCAGGTAGTCGGCCATGGCCCGCGGGGGGAACCCGTACTCCTCAGTGAACGAGGCCTCGTCGTACAGCTTGAACTCGCTGATCCCCTTCAGGGGGCGGGCCATCTTCATGTCGCGGGACAGGATCTGAAGCAGGTCCTTGTCGGCGGAGAGGATTACGGCCTCCACGCCGCCGGCGGCGGCGGACGAGGCCGTCGAGGCTATGATGTCGTCCGCCTCGACTCCGTCCATCATGAAGACGGGATACCCCAGCGCGCCGCACAGCTCCATTATGAGGGGAACCTGCCCCTTGAAGCTCTCCGGCGTCGGCCGCCGTCCCTCCTTGTAGGCGTCGTACATCTCGTTGCGGGCAGTCGGCCCCTTCGGATCGAAAAAAATTCCGACGCCGTCGGGGCGCCACTCCTCCACCGCCTTGAGCAGCATGTTCATGAACCCGAGGACGGCGTTAGTCGGGGTTCCATCCGGCGCGTTCATCTCCGGGAGCGCGTAAAACCCCCGAAAGGCCAGCCCGTGGCCGTCAACGAGCATAACTCTCCTTACATCGTCACCCATAGTTCTCCAACCCCCAGCTGGCGCCCTTGATGTATAATTTTAAACTGCCGACAGCGGTAATCATTATAGACGTTAAGCTGTTATTATGTACGAGTTATTCATGATTTTGGGGGGGTGCGTGACATGAGCGGAAACGACGACGTGAGGGTGAGATTCGCGCCGAGCCCGACGGGGGCGCTGCACATAGGGGGGGCGCACACCGCGCTCTTCAACTGGCTGTGGGCCCGCCACAACGGGGGCAGCTTCATACTGCGGGTCGAGGACACGGACCGGGAGAGGTCCACCGCGGAGTACGAGAGGACCATAATGGACGGGCTCAGGTGGATGGGACTCGACTGGGACGAGGGGCCGGACATCGGAGGCGCGTGGGGTCCGTATCGCCAGTCGGAGCGGCTGGAGAGGTACTCCGCCTGCGCGCGGGATCTGCTCGATCAGGGCAGGGCCTACAGAGAGGGGGACGCCGTGATTTTCAGGATTCCCCGCGACAGGGAGATGGTCCTGCACGATATGATTTACGGCGACATAAACATTCAGAGCGACAGGGCCTCCATGAACCCCGACGGCTCCGTGAAGGACATCGTGATAATGAAGAGCGACGGAATGCCCACCTACAACTACGCCGTGGTGGTGGACGACCACGACATGAACATAACCTGCGTGATCAGAGGAGAGGACCACATCTCGAACACGCCGAAACAGATGCTGCTCTACGACGCCTTCGGATGGAAACTGCCGCAGTTCGCGCACCTGCCGATGATACTGGGGGCGGACAAGAAAAAATTATCGAAGCGGCACGGGGCGACCAGCGTATTCGACTACAGCGATATGGGATACCTCCCGGACGCGATTTTCAACTTCCTGGCCCTGCTGGGCTGGACAGCCGGCAACGGCGTCGAGATATTCGGCAGGCGCCTTGCGACCGAGAGGTTTGAGCTGACGAAGGTGACGAAGAAGGCGGCGGTGTTCGACATGGACAAGCTGAACTTCGTGAACCAGGAGCACTTGAAGGGGCTCGACCCGGCGTCCAGGCGCGAGATAATAGAGCCCCTCTGGCGCGAGCTCGGCCTGTGCCCCGAGCGCCACGGAAAAAAATATCTCGAGGACGCGCTCTCCCTGATGGGGGGCCGCGGCAGGACGACTAAGGAGTTGGCCGAGTTCAGCGACTACTTCGTGGACTTCGAGCCGGTAAAGCACAGGTACGACGCGAGCGAGATAACGGACGCCCGCAGGCCCGCGATGCGGAAATTCGCGGAAACTCTCGTCGGCTCGCCGGAGTGGGAGGCGTCCAAGATGGAGGAGCTGGCGCGGAGATGGTGCGAGTCGAGCGGCACGCCCCTCAAGGAGGTGGCCATGCCGCTCCGCTGGGCGCTCACGGGCAGGAAGGTCAGCCCCGGCGTCTTCGAGGTGGCCGAGCTCCTCGGCCGCGACGAGTGCCGGGCGCGCCTCGCCCACTACGGGTTCGTGGAGTAATCCCCCGCGTCCTCCCCGGCCAGGGGGGCCCAGCCCCCGCCGAGCGCCTTGAAAACCCTGACGATGTTGGACGTCATCTGGCCCCGGCTGATGGTGTACTGGTCCTCCAGGGACAGCAGCGCCTGCTGCGCTCCTATCACGTTGCTGAAGTCGGTGAGCCCGTTGCGGTACTTGTCGCGGGCCACCTCGAGGGCGCTCTGGGCCGCCTCGATGCCGGACTTGAGCGAGTTGTTCCGCTCCAGCTCCTGAGTGTTGGCGGCGAGCGCGTTTCTCACCTCGGCCACCGCGCCCAGGACCGCCTGCTCGTAGGCGGCCAGGTACTGCTCCTCCCTCGCGGCCTGGACCTGAATGTTTTTTCTTATGGACTTGCCGTTGAAGATCGGCAGGGTTATCCTCGGCCCGAAGCTGAAGCCGAAGCTGTCGCCCGAGAACAGGTTTCCGGCGGACAGCGACTCGAGCCCTATGGAGCCCACGAGCGTGAGCCTCGGCAGGAGCTCCCGCTCCGCTGACTTCTTGCGGAATACCTGGGCTACGAGCGCGCGCTCTGCAGCCCTGATGTCCGGCCTCTGGCGGACCGCGTCGGCCGGTATGCCCACCAGGTTCACCGCCGACGGCTCCGGCAGTGGGCCCGGGGCGGACAGGATCCCCTCGAGGCTGCCTGGCACGCTGCCGACCAGAATGGCGAGCGTGTTCATGGTCCCCTCGATGCTCGCCTGTATGGGCGGTATCCCGGCCCTCGTCTGATCTGCCGTATACTGGGCCTGATTCAGGGCGAGCGCGTCCCTCAGGCCGGCGTCGTACAGGGATCTGAGCATACCGAGCGTATCCTCCTGAAGCGCCAGGTTCCTCCGGGCTATGTCCAGCCTCTCCTGGAGGGTGCGCAGCGACAGGTAGTTCAGGGCCACCTCGGACGACAGGGTCACCCACGCGGCGTGAAGGGACGCGTGCTCCGCCTCGAGCGCGGCGGCGGCGGCCCTCGTGCCGGCGTCGATCCGCCCGAACACGTCTATCTCCCACGACGCGTCGAGCCCGAGCCGCGTCAGCTCGAACGGCACGCCGTCGCCGGTCGAGTTCTCCGGCGTCTTCGTGCGGGTCCAGCTGTCCGCGTTGTCAAGCCACGGAAGGCTCGCGGCGCGGCTTATCCCGAGCGCCGCCCTCGCCTCCGCCACCCTTGCCCTCGCCGCCTGAAGATCCCTGTTGTTATGCAGCGATGACCAGATGAGCTGCGTCAGCCTCTCGTCGCCCAGGACGTCCCACCAGCTTCCGAGTGTCCCCATCGACGGCGCGTCGTCAATTCCGCCCGACACGTACGGGTTCCTGTACCTGCGGGCGAGCTCGGTCCACGCCCTGTCCAGGTCAAGGTCCGCCGAAACCTCGGGCTCGCCCGCGGGAGCGGGATATGGGACGAACATGAGGGACAGGACGGACAGCAGGATCGCTGCTGCAATGCCATAAATTTTTTTCGTTCCGCTCGTTCCGATCATGATCCTACGCATCCCCTTCCTCGGCGTGCCGCGCGCT
>JAISRP010000039.1 GCA_031273585.1 Synergistaceae bacterium | reverse complement strand
ATGAGGGCGGCGGGAAAGTACACGGAAAAAGAGATAAACGACATGTGCCTGATCGCCGTTCTCCACGACATAGGCGCGTTCAAGACGGATATGGTGAGCCGCCTTGTCTCGTTCGACTCCGAGAACGCGTGGGAGCACTCAGTGTACGGGTATCTCTTCATCAAGAATTTCTCCCCCCTGTCACATCTGGCGCCGGCGGTTCTCTTCCATCATACGAGTTTGAAATATATGGACTCGATCCCGGAATTTTACCGCGAGCTGGCACAGATCCTGCATATCGCCGACAGAATCGAGATAGCGACGCGGTTTAATGTCATGTCGCTGGACATTCTGCACGAGCATTTCTCCGACGCAAAGCAGAAGAATTTCTCGCAGGAGCTTCTGCCGCTGTTCTTCGAGGACAAGGGGTCAATGGATTACAACGAGCTGTGGCGGCAGCTCTGCAGTATAGGGCAGAACCGGTCCGACATCGACGAGTACCTGAAGATGCTGGTGCTCTCCATCGACTTCAGGAGCCGGCATACCGTCAACCACACGGTGGCGACCGCCGAGCTCAGCAGGCTCATAGCCATCCTCTTCCAGCTACCGGAGGAGGAGGTGAATTACGTGACGAAAGGCGCGCTGCTCCACGACCTCGGCAAAGCCGGAATCCCGGTCGAAATTCTCGAAAACGCCGGGCGGCTGAGCGACGAGGAGATGGCGACCATGAGAACCCACATACTCCTCACCCGCCAGATACTGAACGGCAGGGTGGACAGGGAGGTGGAGAGAATCGCCTGCCGTCATCATGAGAAGCTGGACGGCAGCGGATATCCGGATGGGCTTGGCGCCTCAGAGATCGCCTTCAGCGAGAGAATCGTGGCCGTTGCCGACATCCTGAGCGCCCTCAGCGGCGCGCGCAGCTACAAGGGCGTCTTCCCCAAGGAAAAAGTTGTATCCATCCTCGGGGAGATGTCGGACAAAGGCCAGATAGACGCCTCGATAGTGCGGAAAATAGTCGAAAACTATGACTTCCTGATGAGGGAGTCGGCCCGCGCAACCGCCCCCGTCACCCAGAATTACAGCAACCTCTCGTCGGAGTACAGGCTCCTGATGCAGAGCATATCCGACATGCAGAGGGCGAAAAATTTCAGGTTCGGCTCACTCTTTGCCGAGTCGGAAATCGCTCTGGAGGTCGCAGGAAACGATCATTGACCCGCCAACACACAGCAGTCGTCTGAGAACACGACGCCCCGCCGCGGAAGCATCTCGAGGGAGTTCTTGATTATCGCAAAATCCGCTCATTTTTAGACTCAGCTAAAAAATGCGGCGATAATCTTATGGATTCGCTTCAACGCTTATTACAGCCTCTTCTACCCGCTGGACAGTAACCTTTGCGTTTGCGTTGGAGATTTGGGAGCCAAGGGATCTGTTGACAAGTGATCAATATATCAGTAGAATTCCATCTCGTCGGGTGGTTAGTTCAGAGGTAGAACGCTTCCTTGACACGGAAGAGGTCAGAGGTTCGATTCCTCTACCACCCACCAAGGAATAGCAAGGGCTCAGGGGATTTTCTCCTGAGCCCTTTTTTATGCCCGTTGCTCCATTGTTACTCCAGTTGGCGGAAGTTCACCAACTTCGCGCAAAACTTGACCAAGCGGGGCGTTGGCCGCAGGCGCCGCGACGCCAACCACGACGAACAACAGGGATGCCGCCAGAAAAAAGACACGCACAAATCTCTTAAACTTCATAAAAATCCCCCCGCACAATTTGTTTTCGTGGATCGCGTTTTTAGACATCGGGGGCGCGTTCACCCGCCCCCGATGTCTAATGCTGGTATCGTTAAAATTTCCCCCTCTTTTTGAGCGCAAAGAGCGTGGACCCGGCAAGTCCCAAAATGCCGAACAAACCGAACGAAACGGCGTCGCATCCGCCGCCGCCCCCGCTGCCGCCGCTGTTTATTCCTTCGTCCGGCGCGGGCGACGCGACGGTAAACGCCTTCAAGCAGAAATTGCCCTTCGGGTCCGTCTCGTAGTAGACGTCGCGCCACTCGTTTCTCCACAGGTAATAACTCTCCCTTGGATTCATGGAGACTTTTGCGTATCCCCCAGGCAGTCGCTCCTCGATGGGGGCCGCCACTCGGGAATCGCCGTCCGGACGCCTGAACGTAACAGTCACCGCAAAGCGTTCACCCTTCCTTATCTGAACGGGATCGTCCAGCTTTACCGAGGCGTACCCGCCGCCGTCAGTCACATGGTAGGGCACAGGCGTCGCGAAAACGGCTTTTCCCGCGCTCGGAGCTCCTCCGTCCGGGATATCGCGAATTACCTGTATCTCGCAGTCCTGATCGTCCTGACCCGTCATGAAGCCGACGTACACGATCTTTTCATCCCGCTTCGAGGTAAAGACGTTAGCCGCCGTCAAACTGTCACTCCCCGTGGCGCTTATGATGGCGCTCATCCCAAGAGGATCGTGAAAGTAAATCCCGTCGTCGTCGTAAGCGTCCGCCGGCATCATCTCAAAAGCGGCCGGCAGGGCGAGCAGCCCCTCCTCATCTCCTCTTCCGAATATCGTCTCGTCATAGTAAGATATCCAGTAGAAACCGTCCGTCCCAGCGCGCGTTCCCCAACTGTTCTGAATTTTCCACGCCCCGTCGCCTTCGGGCTGGTCGGGTCCGAATGCTTCTTTCGGGTAATCGTCGTCCCATCCGACCAGCAAAACCTCATGGTTTATCTCTTTTGGCTCAGGCGTATAGATACAGTCTCCGGAAGTCGTGTCGTAGTCGTGATTAAACGCGAACGCCATCGCGCCGTACTTCATGAGCGCGGACTTGATGGCATCCGGCTCATCCCAGAAATAATACGCGTTCTTCAGACGGAATTGCGCCGGGCCGGTGGGCGGCGCGGGGTCCGGCCTGTACGTGCCCCAATCGATGTCGTCCAAGTCGGGGTAGGGAGCGTCATCGTATGCCAGAGGGCCTGTGCCGCGGGACAGGAGCGCGATCACCAGCTCGGGGATTCCGCCATTGTCGAAAATTTCATTCCTCCCGTACGTCTGGTTCGGGTTGCTCGTGAAGGAGGGCTTGTCCGGCCCCTCGTCCACGTAGGCATAATAGGCCATGTGCAGCTCCGAAAGTCTCTTGTAATTATTTTTGTCCGCGGACAAAATGGCGGACTCTATCGCCTCTATCGAGGCGAACGACCAGCACGTGCCCCAGTCGAGCTGATCCACTACGGGAGGCGTCACGCCCTCGGCGACGAGGTCGTAGGCTGGCGGCAAGACCGCGGCGGCCCTCGCCTTACGTCTCGCGACCCCTTCTTTTTTGAGCAGCGACCAGTCGATGGGGCTGGGCATCAGCCCGCCCGGCCGCTCTCCAGCCTTTACCCTCTCCCAATATTCGAGGTATTGGGGGTTTGTAGGCAGCGTCTCCAACCTGGGTTCCGCCGCCCAATCGGCGCTTGCGAGCGACGAACCCGCCAATGCGGCAAAAAACGCCAAAAACATAGCGAACAGCAAAAATTTTGTCCCGTTCATTCCACTAAAATGATGGTCGCGGTTACTCATATCAATACTCCTCCCAGAATAAATTACATGTAAAGCTAACTTGAATATAGTTTTGGCGAGCGTGCAAACCTCTATGGGGAAATTACGTCGTTCTGGGACATGAGATCCCCCCTCTCCAGTACTCCCCGCATTTATGAACCTTTGAAATAAGAGACGATGCCGAACCCTTCGGGCAGCCGTAGGGCGAACATGCAGCTGGTGACAATCAGAAAAGCGGCGCAGGAGACGGTTATCAATCCAAATTTATTCCTCTCGCTTTTGAGAGTCCCGGCAATGCCCAGCAGAAATAGAATCACTGAGTAGATGACCGTGACGAGGCCAAACGCGCTTACGTTCCTGCCGTCCTGTTTGCCCAACTCCGGAGCTCCCCGGACTTTGCGATGAGTTCATCGGCGGATTCAAAGTACGATTCCATCATACCATCCCTTTCAAAGGGAGAAACGCCCTCTCTTTTTTCCCCTGGAGAACGCCTCCTCCGTCGCCAGATTGTTGCCGATCGCGTAGTTAGTCGCCTTGTTTCCCTCATGGAGCGAGCCTATACAGCTTTCCAAAAAATAAAAAGGGTCCAGGGAGCTGGCTCCCTGGCGGGGTTTGGGGCGGCGCCCCAAGGTTTTGACCCTGCGGATTTGCGCTATACTGCTTCATGGAGGTGGGGGAGACGAGGACGAGGGACAGGCTGCTGGCTCTTTTGGAGGGGTGCAGGGGGGAGATCCGGTCGGGGGAGGAGATAGCTGGGATTCTTGGTGTCTCCCGGGCGTCGGTGTGGAAGGCTGTTCGGTCATTGAGGGGGGATGGTTATCCCATTTGCGCATCCACGAATCGCGGTTATTCGCTGTCGGGCGAGAGTAACATACTGTCGGTTCAGGGGCTCGCGCCATATTTGTCGGACGGCGTTTGCGCGGACGGGATACGCGTTTACAGGACGGTAGAATCGACGAACCGGACGGCGAACGAAATGGCCATGAAGGGATGCGCTCACGGGACCATCGTCATAGCCGACGGGCAGAGCGCAGGAAGGGGCAGGTTCGGCAGGGATTTTTATTCGCCTCCCGGGACCGGCCTTTATATGAGCTTCGTACTGCGGGACGTGCCGCTGGGCTTAGAGGACTCGACCAGGGTTACGGCGTTTGCGGCGGTGATGGTGTGCCGTGCCATCCAGAGGGTGTGCGGGGTTTACGCCAGGATAAAGTGGGTGAACGACATCCTGCTGGACGGCCTGAAGATATGCGGCATCCTGACGGAGGCGGTCACGGATTTTGAGAGCCGCAGCGTGGACTGGATCACGGTGGGCATTGGTATAAACGTGAGCACGTCCCATTTTCCGGGCGAGCTGCGGGACACCGCCGGCTCGATCCTCCCGGGGCAGCCCGTTGGCGCGGTCCGAAACCGCCTTGCGGCTGAGATCGTCAACATGTTCCTGTCCCCCGGCGCGTCATTCGGCGACGGCGGGGTATACGCCGAATATAAGGAGCGCATGGCGCTGCTGGGGAGGCGCGTAACGGTCCGCCTGCCGGGCGGGAGCTGCGAGGCCCTGGCCGTGGACATAGACGACAGGTGCCGCCTCGTAGTCGAACTGTCTAGCGGGGAGAGGATAGCCCTGTCGTCGGGCGAGATAAGCCTGAGCGGTTTATTGTAACCCATTTATTTATATTTGGTTGACATTGCTCCGGGGCATCCCTATAATGCCGTGGGGGGGATGCTGTATATGAGAAATCTTCGTGTCAAGGAAATGTCGCTGTGTGCGTTGTTCGCCGCGCTGAGCGCGCTGCTGTCCCAGATAACTATCCCGATAGGGCCGGTTCCCGTCAATCTGACTCACATATCCATCTTCATGGCGGGAGGGCTGCTCGGCGCGAGGTATGCGGCGGTCAGCCAGACGGTCTTCGTACTTCTGGGGGCGGTTGGGGTCCCGGTGTTCTCCGGCCTGAGCGGCGGGATTGGCAGGATACTCGGTCCCACCGGCGGTTTTATAATCGGCTACATAGCCTGCGCCTTCGTGGCGGGGCGTCTCGCCGAGCGGTACGGCAGGTCGGTCAAAAAATTGCCGCTCGCCATGATTCCCGGGATGCTTACTTCCTATATAATGGGCGTGATCTGGTTTGCGTACTCCACGGGGACTGGCGCCGTGCCCGCCGTTTGGGTCTGCGTGATTCCTTTTCTGCCGGGGGACTGCGTTAAGATAATTTTGAGCTCCGTCCTTGTGAGCAGGCTCGACCCGATAGTGAGCAGGCCGGGCGCGTCCCCCGAACCCGCGGCCTGA
>JAISRP010000316.1 GCA_031273585.1 Synergistaceae bacterium | reverse complement strand
CGACCTCGAGTTTTCCGCCGAATATGGCAAGAGCGCCCCCGCCGTGAGTTTCGGCGTTGTAGAGCCCCCGCGCCGTCAGGTTTTTCAGTATTATATGATTGCCCCTTCCGTCCGCGGTGAACGGCGTGCGGTTCGCGAACCTGAGGCCGGTATACCTTTTTCCCCTCGCGTGAGTCGGCGCCGAGGCTGGAAGAACGCCTCTGATCGCGTATCCGTTGCCGTCGATCGTCACCCGGACGGGATGGTCTCCATCCTCGTCCCCGTACGTGGCCGAGGTGATGGCGTCGACATCGGCGGTCAGGCTGACGTAGTGCATATCAGAGATGTTCTGCCCCTCGCTGTTCTCGCGGTAATCATCCGCAATGACGATGAGAGCCTCGTCCAGTTCGAGTCCGTTTTTCACAGAGAAGGGACTGGAGGCCGTGCCGTTGCCGGGGACTTGCAGCTCGAACGCGCCGATATCGGCCAGGCCCACCCTCGGACGCCCGCGCTGATCCAATGCCGGCGCGTTTTCCAGGGGAACTTTGTTCAGAGCCGGGGAACCAGGCGCGCCCAGCAGCGCGATCGTCGGAGTGGCCCCCTCCGCGTGGACCTTCGGGGCGCCCGGCGCGAGGAAGTCGGAGACGTCAGCGCCTGACTGCGTATTGCTGAACGCGCCGCTCGGGGCGCCCGAGGTTCCTATGACGTTGTAACTGCCTGTGACGTCGGCGCTCGCCGGGTTGTTGTCGGAGAGGTCCACGTCGGCGCCGCTGCCGTTGCCGGCAACGATGCTGTTTTCGAGCTTGACGTCGCTCCTCGTGCCGAGCCCGCTCGCGTTGCCGGAGATATCCCACCTGGCGTACACGCCCCCGCCCTTGCCGCTTGCCGCCTCGTTGCCGACGATGGTGCTGTTAGTTATTCTGCCGAGGGCGCGGCTGTAGGTTATTGCGCCGCCGCCCTGCGGACTGCGGGTGATAGAGCCGTCCCTGCCCGTGGTCTCAATAACCGCTTCCGTCGATTTGTTCCCGTAAAATGTGCTGTTTTCTATCACCACATTTTCGCCGGCCGTCTCCGCGTTGTCCTGGTCGCCGCTCGAATCGACCGCTCCGCCGGAGCCTCTCGACGTGTTGTTGACGAACGTGCTGTTCTTGATGGACAGGAGGCTGGCCCGGTGCTGCAGCAGTATCGCCCCGCCGCCCCTCGACGTCCCGTATGAGGCGTTGCCGTCGAACACGCAGTTCTCGACCTCGAGTTTTCCGCCGAATATGGCAAGAGCGCCCCCGCCGTGAGTTTCGGCGTTGTAGAGCCCCCGTACCGTCAGGTTTTTCAGCACGATATGGTTGCCCCTTCCGGCCTCGGTGAAGGGCGTGCGGTTCGCGAACCTGAGGCCGGTGTACTTGTTTCCGGCCGCGTGAGCCGGAGGCTCGTCAGGAATGTCGCCGCTGATTATGTGGCCGTTGCCCTCGATTGTCACGCGCACGGGATGGTCCTCGTCCTCGTTCCCGTATGTGGCCGAGGTGATCGCGTCGACGTCAGCGGTCAGGCTGATGTAGTGCATGTCAGATACGTTCTGGTTCTCCGCGTTCGGATCGACCGGCTTGTAATCATCCGCGATTATGACGAGCGCCTCGTCCAGGTCAGCCCCGTTCCCCACGAGGTAGGGATTCGTCCGGGTACCGCCGCCGCTCAGAGCCTCTGAGGACTCCGGTGGAAGAAGCAAAAACACAGCAACAAGACACGACATGAAAATTATTCGTGCGCAAAAACTTCTAGAACCCAATGCAATCTGTTCCACGCTTAACACCTCTCATATAAAAAATTTAACTGCTCTTCCGATCAGGAAATCACAGCTTAAATTCATGTTAGTGTAATGCAACTATTATGTCAAGATCATTACTGAGAGGGATAAAGCAAGGGCTGTCGTTTAAAATTTTAGCTATATTGCCTTCTATGTTTAAGTTGGCCGAGGTTATTTTTTGTGAACATGACGCCATATACCGACGACATGGACGGGCGCGCCGCCTTTTTTGTAAGCAGGTACAAACATGGCGGGCCGATTAATTTTTTTTATCCTCTTGGCTATTAGACCGGAATTTCCTCGGATATTCCAAGATATATCCTCCTGCGCTCGTAATCCACGTCAAGCACCTCGACGTGCAGGCGGCTGCCTGGGGCGAAATTTTTGACGGACCTTCCCTTGAGGCCTCCCATGCGGAGCAGGCCGTCCTGGTGGACTCCTATGTCCACGAACATGCCGAACGAGGTGACGTTCGACACCACGCCCGGCAGGATCATCCCGGGCTTCACGTCTGCGAGCTCGCGGACGCCGTCGTCGAACGAAAAAGGTACGAACTCCGACCTGACATCCCGGCCGGGCCTGGCTAGCTCCGCTATTATGTCGCGCACGGTCGGGACGCCAGCGTCCTCATACCTCTCGGGGACGACGGCGTCGAGCAGCTCTCCGCCCCCCATCAGGCTCCGGACGGTGCAGCCGAGGTCGCGCGCGATCCTGTCCACGAGCCCGTAGTTCTCAGGGTGAACTGCGCTCGCGTCCAGCGGGTTTGTCCCGCCCAGTATCCTCATGAAGCCGGAGGACTGCTCGAAGGCCTTGGGCCCCATCCTGGGGACGCGGCGGAACTCCTCCCTCGACTTGAAGGGCCCGTTCTCCTCCCTGTGCTTCACGATGTTGGCGGCGAGCGCCGCCCCCAGCCCCGACACCCGCCGTAGCAGCTCGCCGCTAGCGGTGTTCACGTCCACCCCCACCTGGTTGACGCAGCTCTCCACGACGTCGTCCAGGGCCTCCGCCAGGCGTTTCTGATCCACGTCGTGCTGATACTGCCCGACGCCTATGGACTTCGGGTCTATCTTGACCAGCTCCGCCAGCGGGTCCTGCAGGCGTCTGCCTATGGAGACGGCCCCTCGGAAAGTCAGGTCGAGGTCGGGGAACTCGGAGCGGGCGATATCCGAGGCCGAGTACA
>JAISRP010000144.1 GCA_031273585.1 Synergistaceae bacterium | reverse complement strand
CGTTTTCTTTTTTGTGAGTCCCGGCGCGCGCCAACCAATAATATCACCCGGGGGGGGGGGCGGCGCGGCCGCCCCCCCCCCCCCGGGCGTGGGCGGCGCCCACGGTCTTGCTTTGCCTCAATCGCTCAGGGAGGACTTAATCAGGTCGTAGGTCGAGATATTCTCGTTCGGGATGTCGAGTATATACGGTATCACGATCATCGCGACCTCAGTCTTGATGTGAGTATCCGTCCTTCTCGTGAAAAGGTCGCCCAGGAGCGGGATGTAGCCGAGGACTGGTATCCTCGAACGGTCGTTCGTCTTCGTCTCCTGATACAGGCCGCCCACGACGAAGGGCTCGCCGTTGCGGACCCTGACCTGGGTCGTCACGCTCCTCGTCGTTGTCTCAGGCGTCTGCGCCCCGTTGCCTGCAGCCCTGAAGCCCAGTACGTCCCCCGTTGAAATGTTCAGGTTGATCGTTATGACGCCGTTTCTGCCTATGTTCGGGGTGAAATCCAGCGTTGGGCCGCTCGACACGGTCGAGAACGTGGTGTTGCCGTTTGAGTCGACGCCGGAGGCGTACATCATGTCCTGAGTCAGCGCCACCCTCGCCTGTTTGCCGTCTATCGTTATGACGGACGGATGGGCTATGACCTTGCCCTTCCCGTTGGATTCGAGGGCGCTCAGTCCGGCGCTCAACAGCTGGAGCCCGGAGTCGAGCGCGATATCCCCAAGCGTCTCGGTGGTCCCGGCCGTGGCGCCTGGGATCGGTATGCCGATATCCGTCGCCTCGAAAGGAGCGCTGCCGTAGACGTAACCGCCGCTGAGCCTCCCGCCGCTGAAGTTGAGCAGCCACTGCTCGTACACGGCCGAGACGAGGGTCTCCAGCTCCTGGGACGCGTTGTCGTTCACCTGCACTATCTTGGCCTGGATCATGACCTGCCTTCCGGGATGGTCCAGCTTCTCCAGCAGGGCCGCGACCTCCTCGTGCTGTTCCGGCGTCGCGGTGACGTAAATCGTGCGGTTCCTCTGGTCGAGAGTCGGAGTGGTTGAGAGCGGTATCAACCCAGTCAATGCCGCGGTGAGGTCCCCGTTCACTGCTCCCGAATCGTCGATTGCGTAGGACAGCCTGTAGGCCCTCACCACCTCGCGCCCGAGCGTCCTGCCCAGGCTCTCCTGCTTTCCGACCACCAGCGTGCTGCCGACTAAGGCATAGTGCAGGTCGGCCGCCCTGAGGAGGTAGCTGAAGGCCTCGTTGAAGGGAATGCTCGTGAAGGAAAACGTGATCGTCATGTCCGGCACGGACGGGTCGAGCAGCAGATTCAGCTTCTGCATCTCGGCTAACATGCGGAACACCGACTTGACGTCCGCGTCGTTCAGCTTGAGGGTGACCGGGGCCTTAATCGCCATCGGGTCGCCCTTTGGGTACACGACCGCCCTCTCGACCTTCTCCGGCGCGGGTTCCTCGTAGGCCTTGAGCATCACCGATAGCGTGTCGGTTCCCGGAATTCCCTCGACGTTCTCCACGACCATCGGCTTCGAGGTGCTGAATATCATCCTCATGCTCGTCTCGTCGAACTCCTCGACATTTATCCGGCTTATGAGGGGAAAGTCGTACTGCTTCCACCACTCGTTGCGCTTGGGCTTCAGCGGGAGCCTCAGTATGTCCCACTCGAAATCATCCCACCAGTCCCGCTTGTCGGTGCTCTGAGGAAACCTCACCTCGTCCCACTGAAGTATGAGCTGGCTCTCGCCGGGCGCCGTGACCGCCCTCGGCTGGGGGATCTTAAATCCGCGAACGCGGAGCAGAATTTTGTCCCCGCCGACCTGCAGAACCTGGATGCCGGCCAGAACAGGCTCTATTACGGTATCCTTCGTGAGATACGGCTCCAAGTCGCCCTTTCTCTGAACGGTCGGGCCGAACAGCCCCGACGTGCCGCCGCCCTCACCCGATCCCCTGGGCTTCTTGGGGTCGAAGTTTCCGTCTCCGGCGTATGACGCCGCGGAAAGCGCATATATCAGAAGGGCGGCGCAGAGGACGACAAACGACGGAAGACGTCCGGGACGACAGCTCGTCCTCAGGTTCGCTCCCTCGTCAGCTACATCGAAACCGTATAGCTTTTTTTCATCCATGTAAATGTCACACCCTTCGCATCAATTTTTGTGATCTTTGCCGTGCCGTTTGAGAACGAGCTTCCCTTCCTCACTATCAGACCGCCGTCCTCCCCCAGAACGTCCACCATCGCGACAGTGTCGTCCCCGGTGATCATTATAGCGACTACAGTCACCTGGGGCGGATCGGGCTCGATAATCTCCTCCGCTATGGCCTCCGGCGGCTTCGGCGGTTCCGGCGGCACGAGCGTGCTCGTGGGCGACAGGGGGTAACGGCCTGAGACCTCCGCCAGAAGCGCCGTCTGCATGGCGAGCGAGGACGCCTTCCCCATGCTGACCATGTCCTTCTCCGTCGCCTCGATCTCGCCGATCTCCTTCGTCACCTCGGGATCAGGCATACTCGCGGAATCATCCTGGTATTCGTCGGATGATTCCAGCATCATGGTGTTCCTGAAGAAATAAAAACTTGCGACGCAGCAGATGAGAAGGACCACGACCGTCAGGAGCTGCTTCAGCCTCTTTTCGCCGGATCGCTGATAGCCCTTCCTGGTGGGAGCGGAGGAAGAGTATGATTTTTTTTCTGCGCCTGATTCCGCCATCGTAAATCCCCCTAGCTCCTGGCCGTGCTCAGGACGGTCATGCTTCCCTCGACCTGACCGTTTTCCTTTGCGCTGATCTTGAAGTCCGAGATCCTCATTACATAGCGGCTCTCCCTGATTGCCGCGAGCGACTTCAACAATCCGTAATACGGCCCGTTGAACGTGATTTGAAGCTGAAGGACGCCTCCGGGAGCGGTTCCGCCGGTGTATGACTTGTTGTCGTGACCGATGTTGTGCTCGTTTAAGACGGCATCCAGCACCTCGTAGAGCTCGCGCCCGTTCTCGGGATAAGTCTTGCTCTGGTTGCTCGGACCTGCCGTCATCTCGAACTGCTTGTACTTATCCACCAGCCCGGACTTGGAGACCGCCGACTTCTTCAGCCCGTCGAGGCTCTCGCTCACAGTCGCTAACTCGACGCTCACGCTGGTGAACGTGTATTGGAGTATATATTGAGCCGCCAGAAGAAGCACGACCGTGATGCCGACCAAGACCCCATAAAGTCTCTGCTGTTTTTGCGCTTTCATCTACTCCCCCGCCCCCTCTGTAACGACCGAACCCTCGACCGCGCCGGGAATCGGCATGTCAGGCATCGAAGCCGCGATGTCGGATATGGATCTGATATTGCACGTGACCGTGTAGTCCGCAATCGGCCTGTTTCCGAGCGCGCCCCTCGTCGTAACTGGGGCGTCCACCTTCGTCACGATGTTCTTCATTCCATCGAGCCTCGAGCTGAAGTCTATTATATCCTGATCCCCCACCGCCGAGCCCTTCATCATGACGTTGCCTGGGCGAATTTCCATCGTAGTTATCGTTATCCCGCTCGTTATCGCCCCCTCGAGGGCAGCCATAAACTCCACTACTGGAAGCTCCTGTCTTGTGAACTCGAGATAAATTCTGGCCCTGTCCCTTATCTCCCTCATCGTGTTGATGCTCGCCGTAAGCATTGTCACGTTTTCGGACACGGCAATCTCATCGCCCTTTGCGGACATCAGTTCCGCCCTGACGTCGAAGAGCTTCATCGTGGTGTATGCTATGTTAAAGATGGAAAGAAGGCAGAAGATCACGAAGAGCAGGGCGCTCAACAGCCTTATCGGATCGACTCGCTGATCCTGATTCTGAACCAGGTGCGCAGGGCGCAGATCAAAGAGAACCTTCATATTGACTCACCTCCTATGGCCGCAGGGCCAGACCGAGAGCGATCTCCCAGCCGTACACCTGCGGCGGCTGGCCGAAAATGCCCCACAACTCCCACGGATTTACGATCTCGATCGGAACGTTCACTACCTCAGCGACGCTCAGTTTTATTGCCTCCGCGTGCCTTGCGCCGTAGCCGCCTATGAAAACCTTATCGGCGGAGAATCCGCGAATCTGAGTGGAGGCGAAGTTGACAGTCGCCTGGAGGTCCCTCGTGAAGTTGGCAATCGCCCTGTTGGAAGGGTCGTCGACCGCGAAGGACTGGGACGTGTTCCTGTAGACTATTCCGTTGTCCTTGTAAGTCGCGATTATTATGCTGCTCGCGATGCCGGCGAGGGCGTACAGGTTGAAACCGGATGGCGAGTCCGGCCCCATGAGACACCTCAGGAAGGACACCGGGGAGGGCTCTATCCCGCTCAGCTTGATGCCGACGTTCTGGCACGCCATCATAAGATTTTCCACGGTGTTGCTGCGGACTGCCGAGGCAATGCAATGTACTATGGCCCCCTGAGTCACGTCGTCCCTTCCCGGCCTGTCGATAAACGTTATATCGTACACGGACTCGTCCACCGGTATCGGGAAGAACCTGTCGAACTCGTACCTGAACGCGTCCTTTATGTCCGAGAGCTCCATCTGCGGCAGCTCGACCGTGCGTATCAGCACGTCCTTCGATTGAATGCCGGCATAAACCTTGTCGGCCCACTTCCTGCCGACGAGTTTTTTGAGGGCCTTCAGGTTTTCCTCTATCCTGTCCTGATTGGCAAACAGCTCCGCCACCCCCGCGCCGACGTCGTACGGCGCGTCGATGCACTCCTCCAGACGAAAAGACCTGTCGTCAATGCGCGAGATCACGACATACTGCATGACCCCGCCGAATATAAAAAGACCAGCCCGGGATCCCCCGTCCTTTTTGCTGAACAAACCCATTTAGGCGCCTCCTTTGTGCCGCACGCAACACAAACTTACAGTCCAACCCACCGGGATCTGCAATCCCGATATAACCATGAATTATGCCATCTTGTCAATAAAATTAGCACCACATAAAACTACAATCTACGCTTAAAAAGTGTAAAAAAACATTAACCCCAGGCGGAGCCCCCTCTCGCGAGCGAAGTCATCACCGCCTGAACAAAGTATACCACAGTCATCGTCATGTGCCAGAGTAAAAAAATCTTTGAAATCTCACCCCAGCTTCAACCGCCGCCCCCGGCGAACGCGTACAGGACCTTGGGGCTCCGCCCCAACCCCCGCCAGGAGGCAGCGCCTCCTGGACCACCATCAAATTTTTTTTGTTTTCGCCCGCCGGGCGAAAACAAAAAAATGAAATGGGGGTCCGGGGGACTGGTCCCCCGGCGGGCGTGGGCGGCGCCCACGGTCCTCTTCCTTTGGTTTTTGGGCGTTCGGGCGTTCGCCCGAGCTTGTCAGGCGCCGCGCGGCATGTTATGATGAGAAAGTTGGTTGCCCGATTCGGATCGAAAGGGCGATCGGGTCCGATTTTCCGCAGGAGGCCCAGACCCTTGCGACGAAGAATTGTGAATCCCGCCAGGTTCGGAAGAAAGCAACGGTAAGCAAACCTCTTCGGGCGCCACGGCAATCTGGGTCTCCTGCAGAAAATCGGGATTTTTTTATCCTCGGGTCCGCGGTGAAGATTTCGGCGGGACGATGACAGAATACAGCAGGGAGGGCTTCATGCCGATGAACCTCGAGACGCGCGCCACGCTGAAACGTCTTGCCACCCTCGTATGCTCCGTCGGCACTATAATCTGCTAC
>JAISRP010000060.1 GCA_031273585.1 Synergistaceae bacterium | reverse complement strand
GTGTTGATGATATCCGCCCTCTTGCTCCGCCCGGCCATCTCGACGAGGCGCTGTACGGACCTCTGCGGGTAGTCGAAGCCGGACAGGGCTATGTCCGACCAGAGCTTGAAGGCCGTTCCGTCGATCTTCTCCCTGTACGCCGACCACGCGAGATAATACCTCGCGGCCTCCCCGTACGTGACGTCGGCGGACGCGAGGTTGAAGCGGGACATCGCGTCCTGATACTTTTTATTGATATAGGCGTTGTAGCCGAGCGCGTACTCCGCCCTGCCGCTCGATCCCCTCTCCAGCGAACGGCATATCTCCAGGGCCCTGGCGTTGGACGGCTGATCTATCAGAAGGGCGGCCGCCTCGTCCGCCGATACCCCCTTCATGTCGATCATCTGTGTGAGCGCCTGGAGCCTTCTCTTTCTGTCGGAGGCGAGTTCTAGCATCCTTCGAAACCACATCAGCGACTCGTCGGGCATCTCGAGATCCCGCGTCAGCCGCCCCAAGGCGTAGGCCAGGTAGTACCTGACCTGCGGAGGAGCCCCCTCCCATATCGAGTTCCCGAGTTCGAGCGCCTCGCTCTTTCTGTCGGTCCGCTCCATGCCGAGGACCAGCATGATGCCGGCGTATGGGCGGAGTTCGCCGGGAAAGTCCGCCGAAACTGCATCCAGAACCTGGACCCCCTCGGCGTATCGGCTCTGACGCCAGAGCCCGTTGACATAGAGTGAGAGATCCCTCGTCGAAAGACCCCGCGTTGGGGCGGCATCCCCTGAAACCCACTTCACGATATCGTCCGAGGCAGCCTGGTAAACCCTCTCCAGCCCGGCCCAGTCGCGGGCCCAAAAGGCCCGCTCCATCTGCGATCCGTGGGACGTGCCAGGCAGGGCGATCCAGATAACCAGAGCGGGTATTATAATATAAGGGACGACGCTCATCATTCGGCGAAGTTCATTCCAACTGGAGAAGAGACGAGACATGACAGGGATTCCGCCTTTCTTTGTATGCTGTGAAAATCCGAACGCGCCGGCGATAGGAGCCGCCGGCACACGCAAGAACATGGCGACCGCCCTCGGGGCGATGGCCGCGCTGGCGTCTTTCGAGGAGCTTGCGCTCTCTCCCAAACCCGGTCTTGTGGACCCGGACGATTGCGGAAGTCACGGGGACATGACGTGGGTCACGTTCCTGACGAGCGCCTCCGTCCTGGCCCCCCTCTGGAGGGAACAGGCGATGGACGGCGTCTTGCACGAATATTATAAACCATCGGATGGCCTGTATGTAAAGTTACGGAGTCGTGGGATCGAAATGGAGCGAAAAATGTTCGCGGCGACCGGAGGGATAAACACGCACAAGGGGCTCATATTCGCCCTCTCGATCCTGCTGGGCGCCGCCGGGTCCTGTGCTGCGAGGCGGAACCTCTCGCCAGGGAAGATCTGCGCCCTCGCGTCCGAAATAGCTCGCCCGCTGGTGGACGACGACATAAGGCGCATCAGGGACAGCGCGAAATCATGTCAAGGGCTGACGCACGGGGAGAGGATACTGGTCGAACACGGGATAGGCGGCATAAGAAGCGAGGCCGCATCCGGGTTCCCCTCCGCGTTATCTGCCCTGCGCGAACTCGAGGATGCCGTCGCGCGCGGGGCTTCATACCGGGACGCCGCGCTCGGGGCGCTGCTGCTGCTCATGCTGATCTCCGAGGATACAAATATCATCCACAGGTCCGGGATCGATTTCTGGAGGGGGGAGTACAGGGAGGAGACAGAGCGCGCGAAAATAAATTTCGATCCACTGCAACCGAAAAACTACTTATCCTTGCTAGAGTTGAATAAATTCCTCAAAAACCACAGTGCAAGTCCCGGTGGTTCTGCTGATCTTCTGGCCTGTACACTTTTCCTTTATCGCAGTAAAATACTGGGCAACACACTTAAACACAGCGCTGGGAGGCGGAAGAGATGAGTATGGGAAGAAGGCTGAGGACCCTGCGAAAGAACATCGGTATGACGCAGCAGAACCTTGCGGATACCGTCGAGGTAAGCCGCATCTATATTCAGGCCCTCGAGAGCAACAGGCGTATGCCATCGATGAAGCTGCTGCATCGTCTTGCGGACGCCCTCGATTCGAGCATCACGGATATCGTGGACGACTTTCCTAAAAAGGCCGCGAAGATGCACCTCGAGGAACTCCTTTCCTCGGGCGAGGTGGACATCTGGTTTCGCAAGAGAAAGCTCTCCGACGACGAGTTGCGCATGGTCGAGCGCGTCATAACCGCCGTCATCGAGGATTGGGATGGCGACGACCATAAGAAACGGAGGAACTCCGCGGATCGCGGCGAAGCGAGAACCACTGCCTGAAGCGCGCAGCAAACATGCCGCAGCGGAGTGCCCCCCCCGAGGAGCAGTTCGACTTCCCCGACCCGCCGGAGAGGATCCCGGAGTGGGCCCAAGCCGAGGCAGAGGGTTGGCGCAGCCTGCACAACTTCGATCTGGAGCTGCGCGCCGAGAGGTTATCCGGGCTTCAGGTCGAGATAAGATACGTAGACCTGCCGGTTGGGGTGTGGGGGCTGCACATTGCGCGCGGCGAACGGGCGAGGCTGTGCGTGAACTCGCGGCTGCCCGGCCTGTGGCGGCGTTTTGCCCTCTTTCACGAACTCTACCACCTGATACGCCACTCCAAGGGAGAGCGCTTCTGGCAGCAGACATTCCAGCCCATGTCGAAGTTCGAGAGCGAAGCGGATCTCTTTGCGTGGGCCATCATATGGCCGGAGTGGAGCGATGCGTGGTAGCGCCGATGAGACGGGCGGCGTTCTTCATGCCGTTTCAGGGATGCGAGCGCAGGTGCGTATACTGCGATCAGATCGCGATAACATCCGACGCGGGAGGCGGTGCGCATCTGTCCCCGCAGTCGGTGGCGTCCAAACTCGCCGCC
>JAISRP010000122.1 GCA_031273585.1 Synergistaceae bacterium | reverse complement strand
GCCCCCGCCGCCTCCTCTCCATTAATTTTTATATTTTTTTTCTTGGCGCGGTGGGCTTAATTTTTTTTTATGGGGGGGGGGGGGGGGGGGCGCGCGCCCCCCCCCCCCGGGCGTGGGCGGAGCCCACGGTCTCGTCCCCGCGGATTTGGGTTTCGGCGGTTGAACTGAGTTTCCGTGGATTTGATGCTTTTTTCGCAAAAACTGATGAAAAAAACGCTTCACTGTTCGCAAAAATGCAATATACTGTCTGTGATTGTGCGCGGACCATGTGGAGCGATAGATAACCACTCATAAAGGAGCAGAGAAATTGACAAAATTACCCCTGCTAAAGATTGGCAGACACACGCCCAAATACCCGATAATTCAAGGCGGAATGGGCGTAAAGATATCCGGCGCGAGGCTCGCCGGTTCAGTGGCGTTACAGGGCGGAGTGGGTACGATTGCCAGCGTCGGACTGGCCTGTGATCACCCGGACTACTCCGGGTGGAATTACTTCGACATAAATGAGATTGCCATGGCGGAAGCGGTGAAGTCCTCGCGCACTGCCGCGCCCGACGGGGTTATAGCCGTGAACTGCATGGTCGCCCTCACGGACTACGACAGGCAGGTCAGGAGCGCGGCCGCAGCCGGCGTGGACATCATAATCTCGGGGGCCGGGCTTCCGATGAAGCTGCCCGAGTACACGAGGGATTTTCCGGACGTGGCGCTGGTCCCGATAGTGAGCTCCGTCAAGGCGGCGGACCTCATAATCCGCAAGTGGGGCAAGATGTACGGGCGTCTGCCGGATGCGATAGTCGTCGAGACGCCGCTCTACGCCGGGGGGCACATAGGGGCGACCAGGATGGAGCACGTGACGGACGATGCGTTCTCGTTGGAGCGGGTGGTGCCGGAGCTCGTGAAATATATCGAGGATACCGTGAAGTCCGATATCCCCGTCGTGGCTGCGGGCGGAATATGGGACGTGTCGGACATGCGGCGAGCTTTCGGGCTTGGGGCGCGGGGCGTGCAGATCGGGACGAGATTCGCCTGCACGGAGGAGTGCGACGCCGACATGAGGTTCAAGCAGGCGTACATCGACGCAGGTCCCGAGGACGTAGTCGTGATTATGAGCCCGGTCGGCATTCCGGGGCGCGCCCTTAGGAACCCGTTCGTCGAGAAGTATATATCCGGAGAGGTCGAGAGCAAGCCGTGCATCGCGGCGTGCCTCTCCCACTGCTCGTACCTGAAGGACCGCTCCACCTTCTGCATAGCCCAGGCCCTGGTTGACGCCTACAAGGGCAACTGGGAGACCGGGCTCTTCTTCGCCGGAAGCAACGTCGTCAAGTGCAGCAGGCTGGAGAGGGTTTCCGAAATATTCAAAGAGCTCGTGGGCGAGTAGGGACCTCGGGACGCCGACGGCCCAGGCCGGAGGCCCCCGCAGGATAAAATCGGAGGCGCGCCCCCGAGGCTCTGTCCCATGATTTTTGGGTTACAGCCTCACCTTTACGGTGTACTTCTTGACGAAACCCATAGGGTGGTATGACATCTTGGCGTCCCGCAGCCCTGGGTCCGCCATGTCCTCCTCGCGGTTCACGATTTTGAACCCTCTGCCCTGATGCGTCAAAAATTCGTGGTTGATCACCTGATATGCGGCGTTGTATTCGAGGCTCGCCTTTTCGAAGTGGATCATGAGGATCTCCGTGCCCACGACCTCCGCTATGGTGTAGGCCACTATGCGTCCGTAGACCTCGATCGCCCCTCCCATCATCTGGGGCAGGAGGGTCCAGTTGCCAAGGATGTTGCGGATGATGCCGTCGCTCTCCCTCTCGATGCTTCCTGAGTCGTTGAAAATCCTGTACGACTCGCACCACTCCCTCTGAAACTTGATTATCTCCGGAATATTATCCTCAGTAATCGGCAGGTAGGAGTACGGATTCTGCTTCACGAACTGGTTTATCCTGTTGCGCTTGCGCACGTAATTTTTGCCGGCGAGCTCGGCTAAGTCGTCAACCATGTGGAGGTACTCCCAGCTCGCCCTGTTCTCCGTGACCTCGAGCGCGTCCGGAAACTGCCCGCGCCAGATGTCGAGCAGCGCCTCCGGCACGAGCTGAAATTCCGCCTCGAGGCCGAAACGGGCCCTGATTATATCGCCCCAGTCGCCGTGATCCCAACTCCCGACCGGGGCAAGATAGTGCTCGAACGGAGATTTTCCACGAATCCAGACCAGATCCTCGTCCTCCTCGAACGCGAACTGATAGCCCAAGGCCCTCTCCCAGCAAAGCAGTACCCCGGACGAGTAATCCGACGATTTCTGAGAGGTTAAATTCCACAGGTCCATGTAGTGTTTAATGGTATCGAGATTTACTGATTTGAAAAGTAGTCTCACAAACAAGCCCCCAAATATAAGCAAACATTCACTACATTACTTTATCACAAATAATAAGCCGAAAGAAGTGGCGCGTCAAACGCCAGATCCACAGGCGAGACCTTGGGGCGCCGCCCCCAAACCTCGCCGGGGAACTGGCTCCCTGGCGGGCGTGGGCGGCGCCCACGGTTTTATTCCCGCGGCTCATAACTGTATGAAGTCCAACGCACATTTTGCGTATTTCTGGTAAAATAATTCGAGCGTCTCCATAAAATTACCGATAAAAAAAACCGCCGAAGCGAGTTGAAAATTGGCAATGAGCGACGATATGGAAAATGATTTCAGCAACAAGCCGGACGCGCCGCCGGACTCCTCCGTCCCCGACGCCGTGAGCGGCGAGTTGACTCCTGCGCCGGCCGCCGAACCCGAGACCTCCGTACTGAGGACGGTCGCGGTCATAGCGGCCATGCTGCTCATCTCGGCAGCAATCCAGTACAACACCAACTATATAGTGCCGGGGCGCATAATCGCCACGGCGGCCGAGAGCTTCGAGATGGGAAATTACG
>JAISRP010000059.1 GCA_031273585.1 Synergistaceae bacterium | reverse complement strand
ATCAGGACCCTGTACCTGAACGGCTCGGTCGAGCTGGCGCCGGCCCTCGGCCTGGCGGAGTGCATATATGACATCGTTCAGACCGGAGGGACGCTCAAGGCCAACGGTCTCGTGGTGATAAGGCGGACGTCTGAGGTCTCGCTGCGGCTCGTCGCAGGTTCCGGGGCGCTTCAGCTCCGCTGGAGCGACATCCGCCCCGTGGCCGACGCGCTGGAGAGCTTCGTCTCGAAAAATCGGAGGGGTTAAGGGGCTTCACCGATTACCATATATGTCAGGGGGTGCAGGATAATGCCAAGCATAACCCGCAACACAGGAGAGACGAGGATAGCGCTGTCTCTGTCCCATCCTTCACCGTCAGGGAGCAGTCACATCGATATTCCCTGCGGCTTCCTGGCACACATGCTCGATCTGATGGCTCACCGCGGCAGATTCCGCCTCGACCTGGAGGCGACAGGGGACGTGTGCGTGGACGCGCATCACCTCACTGAGGACGTCGGCATCACTGCCGGAATGGCGCTTCGGGAGATGATCGTGTCCGAAGGGATCCCTAGGCGGAGGTACGGCTGGTGCCTGCTTCCAATGGATGGGTCCCTGGCGCGGGTCGCGCTCGATATAAGCGGGAGGGGGGGGCTGTACTGGGAGGGAAATTTTCCGACGGAGAGGTGCGGCAACTTCGATCTCGAGCTGGTCCCTGAGTTCTTCAGGGGGTTCTGCCGGGAGTCGCGGGCGACCTTGCACATAAGCCTCCTCGCAGCGGACAACTCGCACCATGCGGCGGAGGCGGTCTTCAAGGGGGTCGGCATCGCGCTCGACATGGCCCTCCAGCAGGCTGAGGCCGAACCCAGCACGAAGGGGGCATGGATTTGATCATCCTTCCGGCAATTGATCTGTACAAGGGCAAGGTCGTGAGGCTGACGAAGGGAAATTTCGACGACAGGGTCGTCTACGGCGACGACCCGTACAGCGTGGCGAAGTCGTTCAAGGACGCGGGCTGCACCCACATACACATCGTCGATCTAGAGGGGGCACAGATGGGTTACCCGAGGCACCTCGACATCCTCTCCAAGATCGGGAGGCTGGGGCTCTTCACGGAGTACGGCGGCGGGCTTCGCAGCAGGGCCGCCATAACCGACGCGATCCGCGCGGGCGCGTGGAGAGTGATGGTCGGCAGTATTTTATTCAACAGGGAGGACATGGCGAAGGAGCTGTTTCAGACGTTTGGATTTTCCCTGATGCCGGCACTTGACGTGAGCGGGAACAAGGTCGTGATCTCCGGCTGGTATCAGTCCACTGGGATGACCCCCCAGGCGTGTCTCGCTAAACTTTACAGCGCCGGTTACAGGACGTTCCTCGTAACATCCGTCGAGAGCGACGGGATGCTCCAGGGGCCGGACATCGAGATATACAAGCCCCTCGTGGGGGACACGACCAACATCGTGGCGGCGGGCGGCGTGACCACGCTCGATGATATAATGAAGCTGAAGGAGATAGGGGTGTCCGGCGCCGTGGTGGGCAAGGCCATTTACGAGAAGAGCCTCGATCTGGGAGAGGCGCTGCAGGCCGCCAAGGACTAGCCTGTCTCCGGTAGGGCATCCGGGTCGAAGGGATATGAGGGCATGACTGAGGCTGAATTTTCGGACTTTATAAAAATGATCAAGTTCGACCGGATGGGCCTAGTGACGGTGGTGGTGCAGGACTCCAATACCGCGGAGGTTCTGATGACGGCGTGGGCCAACGAGAGAGCCCTTAAGATGACGTTCGACACGGGGGAGCTGGTCCTGTGGAGCAGGTCGAGGGGCGAGATCTGGCACAAGGGGCTCACGAGCGGCAGCAGGATGAAAGTGTCCTCCATCCGAGCCGACTGCGACGGGGATACGCTGCTGGTTCAGGTCGAGCCGATGGGGCCTGCCTGCCACACTGGCAGCAGGACGTGCTTCTACAGGGAGGGCTTCAGGGCGGACCGCGCCACTGACGGAGGGACATTTCTACACCGGCTCTACAGATATCTCGAGCGGAGGGTTCAGGACCCCCCTGAGGAGAGCTACACCGCCCGCCTGATGGCGGACGGCCGGTTCCGCGTCGCGCAGACAGTCGGCGAGGAGGGCGTCGAGACGGCGCTGGCCTTGGTCTCCGGGGATAAGAACAGTTTCCGCGGCGAGGCCGCCGACTTGGTCTATCACCTCCTGGTCGCCTGCATCTCGGCGGGCGTCCCCCTCTCCGAGGTCATAGGCGAGCTGCAGTCAAGGCACGGGGAGAACGACGCCTCGTAAAAAGGGGCCAGGGGGTCGGCGCCCACGGTTTTAAATCCTCAGCAAAAACGGAGGTGGCGACATGCGATGTGACGGAACTATACATGCGGGAGGACGCGCGCCGCTTGCGCTGCCGCTCCTGATACTGCTCCTGCTCTTCCTCATGTTCTTAGACCCGGCGGAGGGCGCCCCGTCCCTGGAGAACAATTTCACAGGGGTGAAGGAGGGCTGGGCGTGGCCGGTGGTGGTGATTCCCCCGCCAGAGGGCTGGGACAGCCCGGCTGGCGCGTCGATAAAGTACGCCATGCGCCTGGCCGAGCGCGCGATATCGCTCGAGCGCGGCGGCATAATGGGCAAGGAGGTCACTTTTATGTTCTCCGGCATCTCGTCGCCGGACGAGCTCACAGATCGCATGGCGTCGTGGCGCGCTATGGGCGTCAGCATAATCGTCAGCTTTGCCGGCGGCGCGATGGACGCTGATCTCGCGCGAATGTGCCAGGCGAACGGGCCGTCCGTGATCTTCTCGGGCGGGGAGGACCTGGCGATCCGCAACCCAGGGACGGGGATGCCCTACCAATTCCTGTTCGCCCTGGACCTTCCGTACTTCGCCAGGGCCAACGCCCTGGCCGAGGCCGCCATGACCGAGTACCCCCCGGTGGACGTGGCGGTGATGACTGACTCCCTGTCGACGAAGCTGGCGAAGGGGGCCTCGCTCAACGTAAATTTTCTGACGGCCCGGGGGATCAGGGCGATGGAAATGTCGGTCGTGGCGTACAGGCAGGATCAGTTCAACGTCCAGGTGAGGAACGCCGAGGCGGGAGGATTCCGGTCGTTTACGTGCTGGCTCGACGCCATGGCGACGCTCTCGATATGGAGGACCGCGTCGCTTCGGCCCAACGGCTCCGTAGTTTTTTACGCGGGAAATCAGCACAGGATACTCCTCGACGCCGAGGGCCTCATACTGGCGGACAAGGACGTGCTGCTCATAAGGAACGACGCCGGCAGGAGGGAGATCTCCCTCAAGGTGCGGGACATGTTCAACGCCGAGCTCCAGGACCAGGTGACGGCAGCCAGGGCGTACGCCCTGGGGAGGTGGGCCATATCGGCTTATGAGAGAACGCCGTCGGGCGAGGGGCGGGGGCTCGCGTACGAGCTCGCCCGCATGAGCGGGATTCCCCTGATGGACGAGGATCTCGCGATAGACCCGAGGACTCACAGGCCCGTCTCGCGCAAGTTCGGGCTGCTTAGGATAGAGGGGCGGCAGTACCGGTCCTTCGGTCTGGTCGAGGTATTCTCGTCAGAGGCGTCGGAGTAGCATGAGCGCGGCGGGCCCGCGCGCCCCTGCGATCGCGATGAACGTCGGGGGCTGAGGCTGTGGCGAAGAAAAGCGTGGCGCGCTTCAGGTGCGCCGACTGCGGCTACGTGAGCCTCACCCAGGTCGGCAGGTGCCCTGGCTGCGGCGAGTGGGGAACCATGACCGAGGAGACGCCGCTCGAGGCGGCCAGGGGCGGCATCGTTCAGGCCTCCAGGGCCTCCGCGATTTCGAGCGTCGACGTACTGCCGGAGGCGCGGATATCCTCCGGCATAGGCGAGCTCGACAGGGTCCTGGGAGGCGGCTGGATCCCGGGCGGCGTCGTGCTGCTCGGCGGGGAGCCAGGGGTCGGCAAGTCCACCCTGCTCCTGCAGGCGTGCGCCTGCATGGCCAGGGCCGGGCGGCGCGTCCTCTACATCTCGGGCGAGGAGTCCGCGGGACAGCTCGCGATGCGGGGCCGCAGGCTCGGGATATCGGAGAGAAACGTCGACCTGCTGTGCGAGCCTGACCTCCCCTCCATGCTCGAGACGGCCAGGGGCTACGAGTTCCTCGTGATAGACTCCGTGCAGTCATTCAGGATGGACGAGGGAAGCGGCTGGGCCGGCTCGCCCGGACAGGTGCGGGCAGTCGCGTCGAGGGCGGCGGAGGCGGCCAAGTCCGTCGGCATCCCGACCGTGATGGTGGGGCACATCACCAAGCAGGGGCAGATAGCCGGCCCGAAGACGCTGGAGCACATGGTGGACGTGGTCCTCCTGTTCTCCGGCGAGAGGACGTCCCGGCACAGGCTGTTGCGCGCCGAAAAAAACCGATACGGCAGCACGGACGAGCTCGGAATTTTCGAGATGACGGAGCAGGGGCTGTCTCCCGTCGTGGACCCGAGCCGTCTTTATTGGAGCGCGTCGGATCAGTCGGCCTCCGGGGTCGCCATAGGGGTGACGCTAGAGGGCTCGCGCCCCCTCCTGGCCGAGGTACAGGCGCTGTCCTGCGCCACGCCGTTCCCCTACCCTAAGCGCACCGCGCGAGGCATAGAGGTCAACAGATTGCAGCTCCTTCTTGCCGTTCTCGAACGGAGGTGTGGTATATTTTCGAGAAGCTGCGACGTTTACGTAAACGTCGCAGGGGGCATGGCGATCCAGGATCCTGCCGCGGACCTGGCGATTTGCGCCGCGCTGGCGTCATCACTGCGGGATTCTCCCGCCGCCTGCGATACGTGCTTCATAGGGGAGGTCGGGCTGGCCGGCGAGGTCCGCCCCGCATCTCAGGTTCACCTGCGGATGAGGGAGGCCGCCAGGCTGGGATTTGGCCGGGCGGTGGTGAGTTCGTTCAACCTTCCGGATGCGTCCGGAATCGAAATAATGGGGGTAAGCGCCATATCACAGATGCTGGAGATAATAAAATGAGAGGACTTTACAAAGCAGATCCCGAATCGCGCAAGACCGTGGGCGCCGCCCACGCCCGCCGGGGGATCAGTCCCCCGGACCCCCGTTTCATTTTTTTTGTTTTCGCCCTGCGGGCGAAAACAAAAAAAATGGGAATAGGGTCCAGGGAGCTGGCT
>JAISRP010000011.1 GCA_031273585.1 Synergistaceae bacterium | reverse complement strand
GGCTCCAGTGCCCCGGTACCCATGCCGACCATATTACTCCCTCCTCAATGTAATAAATATGTGACTAGAAGACCGTGGGCTCCGCCCACACCCGCCAGGGAGCCAGCTCCCGGGACCCTTTTCACTTTTTTTTGATTTTCGCCCTGCGGGCGAAAATCAAAAAAAAGAAAATGGGGGTCCGGGGGACTGGTCCCACGGCTGGCGAGGGCGGCGCCCACGGTTTTCCGCCCGCTTGGCGGGCACGGAGCGGGGATTACTTTACGGCTTCCTCGTAGACTTTTTCTATGGCCTCGCGGCTCGGCACGCCCTCGTGGATTTTCGCTTCGCCTACGAAGTACGTCGGGACGTAGTAATAGTCAAATTTTCCAGCGTACTCGGGCTCCTTCGTCTCGTCGGTCATCTTTATCTCGACCGTTTTGTACTCCGGGTGTTCGGCGCATATCTCCTCCATGAGGGACAGAGCCTTCCGGCAGTGCGGACATGTCTCCATCATGAACATCTTGACCTCTTTCATGGGTAACCTCACCTCGTCTCGTATTTGTAATGGCAGCGTCACTGCATTATTCTATCACTATTGTACTTATCTCGCCAGGTGGATTATAATGTCCCCTGTTGTCAGCAACCCATTATATGGAGGCGAGGAGAAAATGGCATACGAATTTGGCGCCATCGAGCCGAAATGGCAGAAAAAATGGCAGGAGGCAGGGTGTTTTCAAGTCGAGACGGACGACGCCAAGCCGAAATTCTACTGCCTGGAGATGTTCCCCTATCCCAGCGGGGCCCTGCACATGGGACATCTCAGAAATTACTCGATAGGCGACCTGACGGCCCGCTTCCTCCGCATGAACGGGTACAACGTCATGTATCCCATTGGATTCGACTCCTTCGGGATGCCCGCCGAGAACGCCGCCATAAAGATGAGGACGCACCCTGCCAAGTGGACGCTCCAGAATATAGATCACATGACGGAGCAGCTCAAGTCGATGGGCTGCAGCTACGACTGGAGGAGGGTCGTGAAGACCTGCCTTCCGGACTACTACAGGTGGAACCAGTGGTTCTTCCTTCAGATGTACAAGCGCGGCCTGGCGTACCGCAAACACGCGCCGGTCAACTGGTGTGGGAGCTGCGGAACGGTGCTCGCGAACGAGCAGGTCATAGGGGAAGGCGTTTGCTGGAGGTGCGGCACGCCGGTCGTGAAGAGGGGGCTCGAACAGTGGTTCCTCAAGATCACGGACTACGCCGAGGAGCTGCTCGAGTACCTGGACCGCCTCACGGGATGGCCGGAGCGGGTCCTCACGATGCAGAGAAACTGGATAGGGCGCTCCGAGGGCGTCAGGTTCAACATAGGGATAGCGGATACCGACCTCTCGATCGAGGCCTTCACCACCAGGATCGACACGATCTTCGGCATCACGTTCGTGGCGATTGCTGCCGAGCATCCGATAGTCGCCCAGCTGGCGTCCCGCCTGCCGCGGGACGACCGGGAAGCCATGCTCTCGTTTGCGGAGAGGATAGCGTCGCGAAGCGCCATCGAGCGCACCGCCGCGGGCGGCGACAAGATGGGAATGGACACTGGGTTCGAGGCGGTCAACCCGGTCAACGGGGCCAGGGTACCGATCTGGATCGCGGATTACATCCTGATGGACTACGGGACAGGCGCGATCATGGGAGTGCCGGCGCACGACCAGCGCGACTTCGACTTCGTCAGGAAGTTCGGCCTTGGAATAATCCCGGTCGTTCGCACGGAGGGCTGCCCGATACCGGACCCGGACGAGATGACCGAGGCGACCGAGGCCGACGGGGTGGCCTGCAACTCAGGCAGATTCGACGGCCTGCCCACGCCCGAGGCCATCGAAAAAATAGGCGAGTGGTTCGAGTCTCAGGGCTGGGGCAGGCGCGAGACGCAGTACCGCCTGCGCGACTGGCTCATATCGCGCCAGAGGTACTGGGGCACGCCCATCCCCATCGTCTACTGCGACCGCTGCGGCACGGTCCCTCTGCCGGAGGACCAGCTGCCGGTAGAGCTCCCCTTTGACGCCGTGATACCGGACAACGGAGGCAACGCGCTCTCCGGCTGCCCGGACTGGGTCGGCGCGACATGCCCGAAGTGCGGCGGCCCGGCCCGCAGGGAGACCGACACGATGGACACGTTCATCTGCTCATCGTGGTACTTCCTGCGATACCTGTCGCCCGGCTCCGACGAGATGCCGTTCAGACCCGAGGACGCGAAATACTGGATGCCGGTCGACCTCTACATCGGCGGCATAGAGCACGCGTGCCTGCACCTAATATACGCGAGGTTCTTCACGAAGGTCATCTCCGACATGGGCCTGATACCAAGCGATATGAGGGAGCCCTTCACCGGGCTGCTGACTCAGGGGATGGTCATCAAGGACGGGGCCAAGATGTCCAAATCCCTCGGCAACGTCGTCGACCCCGACGAGATAATAGAAAAGTACGGCGCGGACACCGCGAGGCTTTTCATCCTGTTCGCCTCGCCCCCGGACAAGAGCCTCGACTGGTCCGACAAGGGAGTCGAGGGCGCATACCGCTTCCTTAACAGAGTCTACAGGCTCGTGGACGATAGAGCCCAGAACCTGCGGTCCGCACGTCGCGGCAGGGTGAGCGCCGACGCCCTGCCCGCCGGACGCGAGAGGGACCTGAAGCGGCTGATTCACTCGACGATCGACAGGGTCACGCGGGACATCAGGGACGAGCGCCAGTTCAACACGGCTGTGGCGAGGCTCATGGAGCTCTCCAACGGCCTCATCTCATACAAACCGGATGGAGACGCCGGCTGGTCGCTCCTCCGGGAGGGGGTCGAATCCCTGCTGCTCTGCCTCGCGCCGTTCTGCCCCCACATATCGGAGGAGCTCTGGGAGATGATCGGCAACGAGGGCTGCCTCGCCGCGGCCAGCTGGCCCCAGGTCGATCCCGACGCGCTCAGGGTGGATTGCGTCACGGTCGTCCTGCAGATAAACGGCAAGCTGCGCGAACAGTACGAGGTCGAACCGGGCCTGAGCCGGGAAGATCTGGCGCGCAGGGTCATGGAACAACCCGCCACCAAGAGCAGAATCGAGGGCAGGGAGATAGTCAAAATAATAGCCGTCCCGGACAAGCTCGTAAACGTGGTCATAAAAACCTAGGGATTAAAACCTTGGGGCGCCGCCCCAAACCCCGCCAGGAGGCAGTGCCTCCTGGACCTCCAATAAGTTTTTTTGTTTTCAGCCTACGGCTGAAAA
>JAISRP010000339.1 GCA_031273585.1 Synergistaceae bacterium | reverse complement strand
GGTTGCAATCGGCCTTGCCAACGCCGGCGCGAAAGTCGCTATCATATCCCGCACCGGCGCGGAGGAAACTGTGGAAAAAATCAAGCGGAAGAATGGCGATGCGTATAGCCTGCTTGCGGATGTGACGAATGAGGCGGAGGTTGATAGGGCGCTAAACGACGTCTTACAGCATTACGGCGCTGTCGATGTCGTCTTTAATAACGCTGGAATCTGCATACACAAATCGACACTGGAAGCGAGTATCGCCGAATGGCGTGAAGTTATTGACGTCAATCTGACAGGCGAATATATCGTTGCGCGGGCTGTCGGCAGAATCATGATAGAAAGGGGGATAAAGGGGAGCATTATCAATATGGCGTCAATGTCCGGCTCAATTGTCAATGTTCCCCAATGGCAGGCGTCCTATAACGCGTCTAAGGCTGGAGTTATCCATATGACTCGCTCTCTGGCGGTTGAGTGGGCGAATTGGGGGATACGCGTAAACAGCCTTAGCCCCGGGTACATCGCGACACCCATGTCCGTGGATACGCCGCAGGAACTGAAAGACGCGTGGATGCCTCTGATACCGGCTCACCGCATGGGCAATCCGGAGGAATTGGTCGGCGCGGTCATTTACCTCGCAAGTCCGTATTCGGGCTACACCAACGGCAGCGATCTCATCGTTGACGGCGCTTATGTCTGCGTATGAGATTGTGTCAAGGCTGCCAAATTTTAGGACATCGTTCATGGTTTTTTCGCCGGCCTGTAACACCCTGTAACGTTTCATATGCAACAGTCTGTTATAGCAATTTAACATTAGAAGCCTAAAGGGTAAAGATTGAAAACCATTGCCGTCACCGCAACCGCCATCGGCAAAATTCCACGCGGTTTATTCAATCGGCTATACAAGAAACAGCGCGAGCCGCCCGGGTTCTGGACACTGGGCTGCTATGCGGGTATCATTCGTATTTGCAGCGGGAGGTGGTCTTCGCGTGAGGATAGCGGTGCTCATGAAGCAGGTTCCTGATACGGATGACGTAAAGATGGATGCCGAGCGCGGAACGATGATAAGGGACGGCGTCGGGGGGATAGTGAACCCGCTCGACCTGAACGCCCTCGAGGCGGCAGTCGGGCTGCGCGGCGAGGGCGGCTCCATAGTCGTCGTCTCCATGGGGCCGCCGGCGGCTGAGGAGGTCCTGAGGGAGGGGCTGGCGCTCGGAGCGGACAGAGCGATACTGGCGACCGACCGGGCATTTGCCGGTTGCGACAGCCTTTCGACGTCGAGGGTATTGGCCGCAGTCCTGAAGCGGGACGGCGTGCCCGACCTCGTCATAGCAGGAGGGAAGGCCACGGACGGCGAGACTGGACAGGTGGGGCCGGAGGTCGCGGCGCTCCTCGGGATGCCCGTCGCCGACAACGTGACCAGGCTGTCCGCGTGTCCCGACGGCGTCGAGGTCGAATGCACCCTCGAGGATGGAATCCTGACCCAGAGGCTGCCGATGCCGTGCCTCGTGACGGTCCAGAGCGACATAAACTCGCCCTCGCTGCCGACGCTGTCCGGCAAGAAACGCGCGAGCGCCGCAGAGGTAGAGCGCGTATCAGCGAGCGATCTGGGGATGGCGCCGCCCGACACCGGGCTCGATGCATCCCCAACCAGGGTGGTCCGCATAACGAGCCAGAGGGTCGCGAGGCAGCCCGAAAAATTTTTCGCAAAGAAGAGCGATTCGCTCGAGAAGGGGCTGGACAGGATAATGGAGATACTCGAGGCGTCCGGCGCGATAGGGCGCGGGGGCGGCGCGGTTGAACGGCTCTAACGGGGGGCGCGCATCGGGCGACGTGTGGGTCCTGGGCGAGGCGCGGCAGTTGGGCGAGTGTGCCCCGACGCTGGCGGAGCTGTCGGGCAAGGCCCGGGAGATGGCGGACTCGCTGGGGGCCGTGACGGGGGAGGCCCGCCGCGTCATCGTCGTCATGCTGCTCGACTCCGCGGCGGAGCGCCTGGCCAGGCCGGAGGAGGCCGCGCGCAGCGGCGCGGACGGGGCCATGATCGTGCGGGGGGACCGCCTGCCGTCCGACAGGGCGGCCTGCGGGAGGATACTGGCGCACCTGGCCGGGCTGCACGAGCCGTGCATAATACTTGCCGGCGCTACGGCATACGGCAGGTCCGTTATGCCCTACGCCGCGGCGCTGCTCGGAACGGGCCTCACAGCCGACTGCACTGGGCTGTCCATCGAGCCGGGCACGGGCTTGCTGCTTCAGACCCGGCCGGCGATAGGGGGAAATATAACTGCCACGATAAAGACCCCATGCCGCAGGCCGCAGATGGCGACTGTGAGACCCGGGACCTTCAAAGCCCCGCCATCGTCGGAGGGCAGGGCGTTTGAAACGGCGGAGCCGGATGTTCCGGCGGAGCTGTTTCGCTCCGGGGCGCGATATGTGTCGTTCGCGGATTTCAGCGAGTCGGACAGGACCCTCGAGGACAGGGACGTCGTCGTCTCGGGGGGCAGGGGGCTCAGGAGGGCCGATGGATTCCGGCTCATATCGGAGCTGGCCTCTCTCCTGGACGCCGGTGTCGGCGCGTCACGTCCAGCCGTCGAGATGAAGTGGATAGGCTACCCCCACCAGGTGGGGCTGTCGGGGCGCGTCGTCTCGCCAAAGGTGTACATAGCGGCCGGGATCTCGGGAAGCGTTCAGCACATGGCCGGAATGCAGACGTCGGAGTGCGTCGTATCTATAAACAGGGACCCGGACGCTCAGATCTTCGGCATCTCGGACGTGGCAATATGCGGAGACCTGTATGATGTGATCCCCCGCCTGATCGGCAGGATCAGGAAAAAGCTGGAGGTCCTGGAATGAGCGATCGACCGGGCAGAACCGCCTACGCGCCGGTGACTGAGATGGTCGTCCGGGATCTGGAGGCGATTCTGGGGGCCTCGGGCGTGACCGTGGACGAGGACAAGCGCATGGCTTACTCGGCCGACGAGACGCTCCCGCGGTTCGAGCGCGACTACCCGGCCGATGCCGTCTGCTTCCCGGAGACGACCGAGCAGGTATCTGCCGTCATGAGATACGCCAACCTGAACCTGATCCCTGTCACCCCGCGCGGGGCCGGCACCGGCCTCTCGGGAGGGGCAGTTCCGGCCCACGGCGGCATCGTCCTATCCCTGGAGCGGATGAACCGCATCATCGAGATAGACGCAGTCAACAGGACGCTCACGACGGAGCCGGGCGTGATCACCTCCGAGATCACGAGGGCCGCGAGGGAGCGGGGGCTCTTCTACGCTGGGGATCCGTGCAGCGGCGACATATCGTTCATCGGCGGCAACGTGGCCGAGAACGCGGGCGGCAACAAGGTCATCAAGTACGGCGCGACGGGACAGCACGTCCTGGGCCTCGAAGCAGTGCTGCCCGACGGGAGGGTGGTCGAGTTCGGCGGCAAGAGGCGCAAGGACGTCACGGGTTACGACTTCATCCACCTCATCACCGGCTCGGAGGGGACGCTGGCCGTTGTGACAAGAATAATCCTGAACCTGCTCCCCCTGCCCAGGCGAGTGACGGACCTGCTGGTTCCCGTACCCGACATCGGGTCTGCCGTCAGGCTCGTGTCGCTCGTCATGACCGAGGGCGGAATCGTCCCCTCCTCAGTGGAATTTATGGACCGGCAGTCGATCCTGAACGTCGAGAAGTACGCCGGCATGAAGGTCCCGTTCAGCGAGGATGCCGGCGCGTACCTGATCATCCAGCTCGACGGCATGGACCGGTCCAGCCTCTGGCGCGACGCGGAGAGGATCGGCGACATCTGCGCCGGGAACGGCGCGCTAGAGGTGTTCGTGGCGGAGGACAGAAGCTCGCGGGACAGGATATGGAGGATACGGAGGCTCGTGGCCGAGGAGGAGTGGACCGGCTCGATGCCGCTTCTCTCGAAGGAGGACATAGTCGTCCCATGCGGCGCGATACCCGATTTCATGAATGAACTGCCAACGATTGCCCGGAGGCACCGCGCCACCTACAACGCGTACGGGCACATAGCGGACGGCAACATTCACCTCACCCTCTTCCCGGAGGACGCGGCCGGTCCGGAGGACCTCCACGACAGGTCCGACAGGCTGAGGCGGGACCTCTACTCCCGGGTCGAGTCCCTCGGCGGCGCACTGTCCGGCGAGCACGGAGTCGGCCTCAAGAGGGCCGCGTATACGCCGATGTTCCTGAACGAGGCCGGCATAGACCTCATAAGGAGCGTGAAGCGGGCGTTCGACCCGAACAACATACTGAACCCCGGAAAAATAGTGCCTCATGCCTAGGTAATGGCTGATTTAACGTTAGAGGCCTGAAGGGTAAAGATTAAAACCTTGATCGGTTCTGCATCCTCAAACGGTATTCCGACGCTCCGGAGTGCGGGGGCCGGCCTGTTTTAATATAGCCATTCTGGTCGCTGCTCGTTTAATATCTAGAAAATTTTACGCGAAGGTGTGATATATACAATGTCAATAACGATGTTGGCTGTCGTTGCTTTGATCCCCATCCTGGTTGCCCTGGTTCTGATGGTGTGGGCGCGCATGGGCGCCATGAAGGCAATGCCC
>JAISRP010000330.1 GCA_031273585.1 Synergistaceae bacterium | reverse complement strand
CTAGCCCCGACGCGCCCAGCGCGCCGGAGGAGCGGGATATCGATTTTGTCATGAGGCATGACGTCCTGGCGATCGCGGACGGGCCGAACCTGCTGATGACGCGCGGCGGCGCGTGGGCGGAGATGCGCGCGGACGACTCGGGCAGGCTCGCGTCGTGGCTAGAGGGGACAGGGCGCAGGCTCGTCCTGGCGGATTACGGCGCGTGGTGCGAGGCCCTGCCCTTCATGTCCGCGCAGCCCGAGAGGATATTCGACGTCGAGCTGGCCCACTACTTCCTGCACCCGGATGCGAAGAGCCACTCGGCGGACGGCATCCTTGGGGGACGATCCGTATCCGGCCCCCAGGGAGCTCTGTCCATCCTGTCACTGTGGGAGGAGTACGCTAAAAGCCGCTTTGCGGACGACATGAACCGGGTGATGGCCGAGATTGACGCGCCCCTCACGCCCGTTCTGGCGGACCTCCGGCGCAGGGGCATCTACGCCGACGCCGGAGCCCTGAGGGAGCTGGACTCTGAGCTTATCTCGCATACTGCCAGGATCGAGAAGAAGATCTTCTCCACCGCCGGCAGGGTCATAAACCTCAACTCGCCCAAGCAGGTCGGGGAGCTGCTCTTCGAGCGCCTCCGCCTGCCGGTGATAAGGAAGACGAAGACAGGGTACTCGACTGACGTTGCCGTGCTGGAGGAGCTCTCGCGCCTTCCCGAGCCGCTGAACGAGATCCCATCCAAGATGCTCGAGTTCCGCGAGTGCTCGAAGATGTCGAGCGGGTTCGTGCAGCCCTTCATAAAACACGCGGCGGAGTCACCCGACGGAAGGATACACTCCACATTCCTCCACACCGCGACCGGAACGGGGCGGCTCGCGAGCCGCGACCCGAACGTGCAGAACCTGCCGGTGTTCGGCGACTGGGCCGTCAAGTTCCGCAGGGCCATAACGCCGGGCGGCGTCTCCCACCCCGGCATGATATTCGTGGCGGCCGATTACTCGCAGATAGAGCTGAGGGTCTTAGCCCACCTCTCGGGAGAGGACCGCCTCATCGACGCCTTCGCGAACGGTCTGGACATCCACCTGGAGACGGCGTCGTGGGTGTTCGGGCTCCCGCCCGGGGACATCACCCCCGAGCAGCGGAGGTTCGCCAAGACCGTCAACTTCGGCCTCATCTACGGCATGGGGGCGCACGGGCTCGCCCAGAGGATGGGGATCCCTAGGTTTCAGGCGGCGGGGCTCGTCGACAGATATTTTTCTGTGCTCCCGAGGGTGAAGCAGTACATCGAGGACAGCGCCCGCGACGCGAGGGACAGGGGATACACCCGATCGGTATTCGGCAGGATAAGGCCGCTCTCCGAGGTGACGACCGTCGAGGGACGCGGCGGGGGTTCGATAGACCGGGTCGCCGTGAACACCCCCATCCAGAGCACGGCCGCCGACATCGCTAAAATTGCCCTGGTCAGGTTTCACAGGCAGCTTGCGAGCCGTCATCCGGACTCGTGGCTCGTGCTTCAGGTGCACGACTCGCTCATCTGCGAGACGCCGCAGGACACAGCCGACGACGTGGAGTCCCTGCTCGTCCGGACAATGGAGGGAGTGAAGTGCATAGACGTTCCGCTGAGGGCCGATCCGAAGAGGGGGTACTCCCTGGCGGATGTCTGATCGAGCGGAACGGGGGCGGCGCGCCTTATTTTTTTTGACAGCGGAGGCGCGTCATAGTATCATCACAAGGCTGTTATCGTTAACAGAAGAATAAAGGGGGACGTCTCTCGTCATGATGCGGTATCTCAGAAAAAATGTAAGGTCGATAATGTTGATAATAGTTGTTCTCTTCGTAGTCTCGTGTTTTGCCGGCTACGGCATACGCGGCGGCGGCGGCGCGGACGGGAGCGGCGCGTCCGACGGCGCGCGCGACTACGAGGTGGCCGTCGTCAACGGGGAGCGGATAATGCGGTCCAGGATAGAGGCCGATATGTTTCAGATGATCCAGAGCCTGGGCGCGCAGGCGGCGACCATCTCGGACGACGATTACCCGTCTCTGAGGTCCGCCGCGCTGGACCAGATGGCGGTGGCGTCCGAGCTGGACAAGGAGGTCGCGGCGAGGAATATCGCCGTCACCGACGACGAGGTGAACGGGGCCATAGCGGAAATTCAGGCATCCTTCCCGACCCGGGAGATCTACATGCAGGAGATGACGCGAGCCGGGCTCGACGAGAAAAAACTCGGCGAGACGGTGCGCACTCAGATATCCCGCCAGAAGCTGTTCGACCAGGTGGTGTCCCCTGTGTCGACGGACGTGGGGGAGCTCAACACGTTCTACGACATGATGAAGGCCTACGCGTTTCAGAAGCCGGAGGGCTTCAAGATGAACCTGGCAAACTTCACGAAGATGGAGTCCGCCGAGAGGGCCCGCAGCGAGATAGCCGGCGGAAAGCCCTGGGACGAGGTCATGGAGTCCGTCTCGTCCGACATCTTAAACCAGACGCCATACGACTCGCCCGTCCTGATCGCGCTAGATCAGCTCGTCGGCGATGCGGAGTCTCTCAAGGACCTCCCCCTGAACGAGATATCAGGCGTGACGAGCCTCACCTCCGACGACTTCATGATCGCCATCAAGCGCAGCAAGGAGGAGGTGGGGACCGCTACCTTCGACGAGGTGAGCGCCGACTTGGAGCAGATGATCCTGGGCCAGAAGCGCCAGGGATTGCAGTCTCAGTTCTTGCAGGAGCTTCGCTCCAGGGCGCAGGTAGAGATCCTGGACGACTCGATATTCTACAAGCCGGAGCCCATCGAGCCCGATCCCGTCTCCGGGGATGAGACATCTGGCGATATCGCAAGCCCCGACACGACCCCGGCCGAGGTCCCATCAGAGCAGCCCGGCATCGCGCCGGCGGGAGACGCCGCGTCACCGGACGCTGCGCCGGCAGCGCCCCCTGAGGCGAAGTCAGGCGATTCGTCATCCGGCAGACGCGCGGCAACAATTTCTCCGGAGGAAATGGATCCGGACGCCCCAGTGGTCTCGGAGGACCGGGAGGACTGATTTGACGTCGGTGGACCGGGGGGGCTAAAGGTCAACCCCCCCGATCGCTCCGCGCGCCAAATGGGCGAAATATAGCAATTTAACAATAGAAGCCCAAAGGATAAAGATTGAAAACCCTTGCTGTCACCGCAACCGCCATCGGCAAAATTCCACGCGGTTTATTCAATCGGCTATATCATTCAGCTGGCGGCAAGCCGATATTTCAGTATTCAGGATTGATTCAGGATTGAGTATTCTAAGGATTGGGTATTCTGCTTGACATTGCGGCACGATGGAATATAGAATACCCCTTGCGTGGTGAGGTGGCCGAGCGGCTGAAGGCACTCGCCTGCTAAGCGAGTAGGGTGGCTAAAACCGCCCTCCAGGGTTCGAATCCCTGCCTCACCGCCAG
>JAISRP010000298.1 GCA_031273585.1 Synergistaceae bacterium | reverse complement strand
ATCTCTACAATGCGGCAGGAAAATTAATTAGCCATGAACAGTCAATGGCGGATCATTATCGTTTGCGTTATTGATAATTCTGCAACTGTGGAAGCAGTGAGTTAAAGAACTTCTCAGGTGGGCCACCCGGTCCGTTTGAGCGTGTCAAACATACCGCAGATTTCAAAACAATCCGTAAGACACCTTGTCGGGCATCCGTTGCACCACAAAAGTTGTTCCTCCCACGCATCCGTCGCCGTGTCTAAAAGCGATTTTTCCAGTTCAAGCGGACTCTTGGGGTAAAACTCTTTAACATAATCGTCCGAAAACACAATGGCCCTTGCCTTGCCAGTCTGCATATCATAAATGCTTTTCCGAAGCCGTTTTGAAAAATACACGCAGAACGACGAAATTTCAGACTTGGAGTGGCATGCCCTGTACTGCTGGAGTTTCTCGCTTTTCTGTATCGCCATGTAGAGATTGTTGGCATACTCGTAACAGAACCAGTTCAATTTGATCTTGTCGCCATCATCCATGTAGAACCGCTCCGCCTTCACATGATCAAAATCCATTCATCGCGCCTTCCCTTCCATGCCTGAAATCCGCAGCGAGCGGATAAAGTACACATCCTTATTAGGTTATCCAAAGTCCTCTGCCTCCTGCCCGCAGGTTTGTGGAATGGCCTGTTATTTCATGAGATCTGGAGGCCGCCGCCTGATTTCTTGCGAGGTATGGGTTCTGGCGTTTCCGAGGCGATGCGGAAGGAGCTGAAGATGGCCTCCATGTCGCTTGCGAGCTCGGAGAGATTCTGGGACCCCTGCGCGATCAGCTCGGAGGACGAGGCTGCCTTGACGACGCCATCAGCACGAGGTCCCTTATTATGGCCGAAATTTCGCCGTCGTCCATCATTATGACCAAAACCCAGCCCGTCTCGGGGAGGGTCATATAAAAGGCCCTGACCAGCCCGGCATCCGAATCTATAGTGTCGATCCCCTCCCCGGTCTCGAGGGCGCGCCGGCCGAACGCGGCGAGATTCGCGTCGCGCTCGGCGGTTATTTTGTCGTCGATTTTTCTGGTGTCGTCGTAGAACGCTATATACTCGCCGCTCTTCCCGAGGATGAACGCCTTGCCGGTGCTCCCGAGGGAGATGTTTCTCACTATATTCCGGATATCGGTCAGCGACATGTCTGTCGTGGCGACTCCCTGGAATTTGCCCTCCCCGTCAAAGAAAGGCACTGTTGCTGTGATCATCGTAGTCTCAGTAACAGGATCGTAATAGACGCTCGACCAGATCGTCTCGCCCTTCGAGAGCCGGCCGTTCTCATACCACTCCTCCTTATGGTAGTTCACGCTGCCGGCGTAGTCCGCCTCGTAAATCACGGCGCCGCCGTCCACGTGGACATAGGGGCCGAAAAATTCCTTCCCCGGATAGAAGTACGGCTCGTACCAGATTCCGCCTCCGAACGTGTTTTTATTCGTGGTAATCACCTTCATCAGGAAGTCCTTCATCTCGCCGCCCTCGATCGCCGCCGCGCTGCAGGTTTCGGCATAAACCGCCAGGCTGTGGGCTATTCCCGAGTTCATCGAAAATTCGTTGTAAATAGCCAGCTCGGACTTCTTCAGGTGTTCCTCCATCTTGTCGTTTATCTGGGCGTTTATCTGCGACCATATCAGGCCGCTTATTATCACAACGAAAAGAGCGATTGAAATGGCGATAATCGGGACAACGGAAATTATAATCCGAGACATAATGCTTTTAAACTTCATTTAGAATGCCTCCGTTCAGAATATCGTATTGGTCCGCTCTATAGCTGTAAATGAATTATATCAGATTACGAAACTCTTTAATATAGCGCCGAAATAAACTCGTAGCCACAAGTGTTTCATTTGTATGTTTTCGTGTTCTCATAAAAAAACAAACAGGCAAACTGGGGTAATTATCTCAAAATAACTTCAATCGGCATTCCTGTTTTTTGTCTTCATCCGTCGGACGAGGACAAAAAACAGAATGAAGGTACGGGGATCAATTTCCTGGCGGAGTTTGGGCGAATCCTCAGTGTCCCTGATGTCCTGCCTGCGGTTCCTCCGGTTCCGGTCGGTTTATGTTTCTGGTGGCGATCATCAGGGCTGCCATTGCTAGGAGCAGCAGCGCGGTACCCGCCAGGAGGGCGTAGTCCTCCATGCGCAGTATGAAAAACAGCATGGCGTACAGGATGGCCTGGACCCCTGCCGTGAGAACGGCTGGTTGGGCGCGCCGCAGGGCGGCCAGCACGTAGCCGCTCGTCATGACGACGTTTATCGCAGAGGCGATGAGGTAAGCCGGGGTAAATCCCAGGTGCTCCGACAGGGCGAGCAGCGTCAGGTAAAACAGGGAGAGCCCGAGGCCGATTATGCAGTATTGGGCGATGTTGAGCCTGGCGAGGTTAAGCCTGATGGAGTAATTTTCAAAGATCATGACGCCCAGAAACGTCAGGGCTATGAAGAGCACCGCGTACTTAGTCGACCTTATGAGGAGCGAATAGTGGAAGATCGGCTCGAAAAATTCCACGCCCGCCGTGTATTCCAGCAGATTGTGACCGATCTGTTCATTTTTTTCCGTCATGTACTGCGAGAAATTTTCAACGGTGTTCACGTTCTCCCACTTCTCCATGTCGTCGAGCTGGGGATAGTTTCTGACCAGGTTGGGGATGTCCCACTCCGCCGTAAATCCCTTCGGCGTTATCTCGCGGTTGGTGGGCAGTCCGGAGCCTGAGAAGTTCGGGTGCGGCCAGCTCGAGCTCAGGCGGAACCTGCTGTTGACCCCGAGCGGCGCGAAGAATAAGCCCGTGGTGCCGCCGACCGAGATATCGAAACGAAACCCCGCGGGCTCGCCGTCCGAGGCGTATGACATGTCCACAGGGCTGGAAAATCCCGTCGGCAGAGCCTTGAGGCCGCCGGAGCCCGGCAGAAATTTGTGCTTCTGCCCGGCTATGTCCAGCTCGCTGACCCCTCGGATCGCCTTTGTGTCTGATAGCCCCACAGCCAAGGTCGCCTTGTCCCAGTGAACCTCGGATATGTGGGGTCTCAAACCGCTCAGGTCCGGTTTGGAAAAGCTCCCCGAGACGGTCAGATCCGCCGTGTAGACCAGCGTCGAATAGATGGAGCGGCTCCGCAGCTCGGTGTCTACATGCCCCTCGACCTGCAGGTCGTCCGGCAGAATCACGGCCACGCGGGAGTCCTCGACGGTCCGCAGGACCTCCTTGGTCGTGCGGTCGCTGCTCCTCGACTGCTCGAGGGCGAGCTCGACCGCCGAGAGGGGCACGGTCTCAGATAACTGATAACGCACGGTGTAGGGGACTGAGAGCAGCGGCCCCGCAAGTGTCTGGGACGCTCCCCACGTCCAGGATATTCCGTTGACGGCCTGCGAGTATCGGTCGTATCGCTCGTTCGTCAGGTCGTCGATGAAACTCACCGGTATGGTCATGAGCCCGGCCAGAATCGCGGTCGCAACCATCCTCAGGATCGCAGACGACCGGGCGGACATCCTGCTCAGTGGGCGCAGATCCCCCCACCTGGGCGCGGCCTCGTCCTCAGGCGTGTTGACCTTGAACCAGAACCACAGGATAGTCACGCCAACCGCCGACAGGGCCACCGCGACGAAAATCCAGAAAACAGCGACGAACAAGTTGGATTCCCCCTCTCCCGAGAAATGCTGATTTAATAATCAACATTTCTCGCAAGAATAGCGCAAGGAGGGCGAAAAGTCCAATATGATTCCAAAATAATAGGCATATTATCTACTATTTCTTCGATCGTGCGCGGCCAGTTGTTTTGACTTCGCCACGGACGTCTCGTCGAATATGTCATACAGCCATGAGCCGGATATATGGAGGTCCAGGAGGCACTGCCTCAAACGCGGGGTTTGGGGCGGCGCCCCAAGGTTCTGCTCGCGGGAGATTCTGTTTAGCTGTGGCTTTGCAGTGCCGCCACCGCGTCGAAGCGGTTTTTTAGGTCGTGATAGAGGGCCTTGAACTGCCCGTACACCGCGTCGTATTTGTCGAAATCGGCCTCGTCCGGCGCGGTGACGGATGCCTCGCGCACCCAGGCTTTCACCTCATCCGTCGTGGCGCCCCCTCCCATTGCGGCCAGCATCGCCGCCCCGTAGGCGCCTCCCTCGTCGATCTCGGGGACCGTTACATGCG
>JAISRP010000274.1 GCA_031273585.1 Synergistaceae bacterium | reverse complement strand
TTTCAGCGCGTCAGATTCGCGTAGAGAGTCGTCGAAACATCGGCTCGCACTGGCTACATGATCTAACTTGATAGTCATATAACTGTATGAAGTCCAACGCACATTTTGAGTATTTCTGGTAGAATAATTCGAGCGTCTCCATAAAATTACCGATAAAAAAACAGCCGAAGCGAGTTGAGAGTTGGCAATGAGCGACGATATGGAAAATGATTTCAGCAACGAGCCGGACGTGCCGCCGGACTCCCCCGACGCCGTGAGCGGCGAGCTGACTCCGGCGCCGGCCGCCGAACCCGAGACCTCCGTACTGAGGACGGTCGCGGTCATAGCGGCCATGCTGCTCGTCTCGGCAGCAATCCAGTACAACACCAACTATATAGTGCCGGGGCGCATAATCGCCACGGCGGCCGAGAGCTTCGAGATGGGAAATTACGCCGCGGCCGTGGATAAATACCGCGAGGCCCTCAGCATGAAGCCCGGCATCGAGGGAGTTTACTATCGCCTGGCGTACTCGTCCGAGATGCTGGGCCGTTATGTCGACGCGATCGACTCGTACGCGGCGCACCTCGAGAACAATCCGTGGGATACTGAGGCGCTCGTCCGGCTGGGGAGCATATATCTGCGCCTCGACATGTACGGGGACGCGATGCTCCTGTACGAGGAGGCGGCGCAGAGGGTTCCGGACGATCCGGATGTGAGATACGCGCTGAGCATCGCTTACGAGCGCCTCGGGAGATCGGAGAAGGCGGCGGAGAGCTACGTATGGCTCACCGGCTCTCGCGTCGTCACGGACCCGGAGGTGCTGATAAGCAGTTCGAGGGCGCTGATGAAGCTCGGTCAGTACGTGGACGCGCTCGACGGCTTTTCGAAGGCGAACGACCTTCTGCCCCCCGACGACAAGCGGGCGTTCCACGGCATGAACGCCGCGAAGAGCATGTTGGGCTGGCCCACCGACGACGCGGTAGTCATGGTCCCAGGGGAATCGATAGGCAATATCAGAATAGGCTCGGTCAGCCCCGATGTCGCCGGAGTGTGGGGAAAACCTGTCGAGTACGTGAAGGAGGGGGAGCACGAGCTCTGGTCGTACGGGACGAGCGCGGAAGAGCTGTCGACTTACGTCTTTTTCGAGGACGGGCGCGTCGTTGAGATAGCCACGAAGTCCAAGTCTCACCGCACGGCGGACGGGCTCGGGCTGAGCAACTTCATGGAGCCGAAATACGCGGACAGGTTCGATCGCTGGACCGGCGAGGCGGAGGGCGGGTCGTCGTACAGATATATACTGAAGGGAGGCGGACTGGCCCTCTACTCCGCGGATGAGATGATCGCCGTTATATTCAGCGGGGACGTGCCGCTTTCGACCGAGTCGGGCGGGGAGTGGAAGAAGATCGGCGAATGACCCCGAGCTTGCGCTTTTTGTCGGGCGCGGATTGTTTTAACGCCCTTATCGCGGCCTTTATTTCACATTCTCATATAATCTTCGGTAATTTATCGCGGCCGCGCAGTTGCTTTGACAGAAACTATAAAAACTGTTGAAAAAGGGCGGGCAATCGATATAATTGTTTCGGGGAGGAGATATTAGTTCCACTGTGTATTTTCTCCATGCGGATGTGCGATGCGTGGGATTTTTTAAACCGTAAAAATATGTCGAGCGTCAAAGGGGGAGTAGCGTGGTGGCAAATTCAGCCCTCGTCATGATGGAGGATAATTCGCCCGAACCGTCGGATAACAGCTCTGCGGGGAGGACAAAAAAGCGCGATAACGTCCAGCCTGCTTCTCAATTTGCGCTGCGGGAGAGGATAAAGGTAATCGGGGTCGGCGGCGGAGGCAACAACGCGCTCGACCATATCATACGGACTGGCGCGACGGGGGTTGAGTTTCTGGCAATAAATACCGATACGCATTGCCTTGAAAAGTGTCTCTCCGTTGAAAAGCTCATGCTCGGCGAGAGGCTGACGAAGGGGCATGGCGCCGGGGCGATGCCGGAGGTCGGGGAACAGGCGGCCTTGGAGTCGAGGGATGAAATACGGGCGTGCCTCAAGGGGTGCGACATGGTCTACTTGGCGGCCGGCATGGGCGGCGGGACAGGGACTGGGGCTCTGCCGATCATCGCGGGGATAGCGCGTGAGATGGGGATACTCACGGTCTCGGTCGTGACCCGCCCCTTCTCGTTCGAGGGAAAGAAGAGAAAGAACTTCGCTGAGATTGGCATAGAGAAGCTCAAGCAGGTGGTGGATGCCCTGATCGTCGTGCCCAACGACAAGCTGCTCCAGCTCTCGGAGCGCACCACCTCTCTGACTGACGCGTTTGCAATGGCAGACAACGTGCTTCGCCAGGCCGTTCAAGGCGTGACAGACCTGGTCACCAAGCCGGGAATCATAAATGTGGACTTCGCCGACCTGCGCAGCATCATGAAGCACGCCGGCGGGGCAGTGATGGGCATAGGCATGGGAAGCGGAGAGCACCGCGCGAAGGAGGCCCTGAGGCGGGCGATGGAGAGCCCGCTGATGGAGAACTCCATGCAGGGCGCGAAGGGCGTGATACTCAACGTAACCGCGGGGTCCAGCGTGGGAATCATGGAGGTGGAGGAGGCGGCAAATCATCTCCACTCGCAGATAGACGAGGACGCGAACTTCATGTGGGGGCTCGTGTACGACGAGACAATGGGCGAGGATATACAGATGGTGGTGATAGCCACCGGATTTCTGCTGAGCCCCGCCGCCGAGGAGCCGTCCGGGAAGCCGGAGAACAAATCCCAGACGCCACCTGGCGCTGAGCGCGACCAGCAGGACGTCCTGTTCTCGATGGACTCGCCGCTCGATACGCCGTCGTACCTGCGGCGCAAACAGCGGAGATAAAAATCGGTGTTTTAACCATATATATTTCATTGCTTGACGGCCTTGCGGCGCTCGGTGGATTCCGGCGCCGTTTTTTTATGGGGCCCGGGGCAATCCTCAAATGACAGATATTAGATGTTCGTGGGCAAATCCGAAAGTCAAATTTAATCAACGCTCACGTCATCTTTTTTGCATAAATTACCGCCGGCGTCCCGAGCCGGCGAGCGTTCAAAACGGCCCGCCGGGACCTTCCGGCGCGTGATATCGGGCGCATCGCCAAAATTTCCCGCATACGCCGGCGTCGTCTGTTGTATAATGATGATCAGATCTGAGGATAAGGAGCTGGACTGGTATGGAAGCGAGCCACGAATTTGACTTTGAGATATGCAACTCCCGGATACGGCCCATAGGAGACTCCCTCATAAAGAAGTACGACGAGCTCAGGCACATAGATATCGATAAGGTCCTGTTCGTGGTGAACCATAAATCCGGCGGCAGCAAGAATAGGATCGTCCTGGCGAGGACCGCTCGGGTGCCCGACAAGTGGCGGGATGTCCTGTTTCAGCTCGGCGCGTGTTCGTACTTCTACGTGGTGGAATTTTACGGCAAAACGACATCGTGCCTCGACGAGAACCAGATGATAGCCTTGGTCTACCGGGAGCTCCGGCGCATCGGCCCTGAGGGCCAGATAATCCCGCCCGACGTTCACGACTGGTGGCAGGTCTTAATAGGGCTCGGGCGCAACTGGTTTTATCCCGACTCGACCTGCCCAAACCTCCTGGACGACAGCGTCGACTGGAAAAAACTGATGGGCACAAACTACGAGCCGCCGCGATCGCCCGAGTGAGGAAACCTCAAGGGCAGGACCTTGGGGCGCCGCCCCAAACCCCGCCAGGGAGCCAGCTCCCTGGACCCT
>JAISRP010000272.1 GCA_031273585.1 Synergistaceae bacterium | reverse complement strand
CGTCCGCCGACTCCTCCGTGATGGTGTTGCGCCAGGTCCGGAAGGGAACAAGCTGGTTCCCGCCCTCGTCAAACACCAGATATCCGTGCATCATGGCGGAGATGCCGATGGCCCCGACGGTGGCGAGCCTCGCCCCGTACCTGCTTCGCACCTCGCCCGCCAGATTTTGGAGGCTGGCCTGAATGCCGGACCACACATCCTCCAGACGATACGTCCACACGCCGTCATCCAGCCTGTTCTCCCATTCGTGGCTGCCGGAGGCGAGCGGCTCGAATCCGCCTCCGATCAGTATCGCCTTTATGCGGGTGGACCCGAGCTCGATGCCGAGCGCCGTTCTGCCCTCGATGATGGACCGCGCGATCCGCTCGTCCCCGCCCTCCGTCATGTCCCTCGGGTGTTCTCCCATAGCATGCCCTCCAATCGTCTGTTCCGCTCCGGTGAAGCGGGGGTAAAGATTAAAACATGTGCTGCCACTAAAATCACGCGAAGGGGTTTTCGTCGGGGTAGAGGACCCCCGCGGGCTGGTTGAAGGCCACGTCCCGCACGCCCAGCAGCTTCGCTGCGGCGAACAGGGTCCTGCCCGCGTGTCCGAACGCGACGGCCGCGTGGTGCGGGTAACGCTTGCCTATCAGGACGTGCCTGTAGAAACGGCCCATCTCCGGTATGGCAAATACGCCTATCCCCCCGAAGGACCTGGGCGGGACGTCCAGGACCGCCCCCTCGGCTACGTAGCTCTTGAGCTCGGCGTCGGCGGTCGACTGCAGGCGGAATATTGTGACGTCCCCGCCCCTGATCGTCCCCTCGAGCGTGCCCCTCGTGATATTTGGCTCTCCCTCCGGTTCGAGGGAGCGCTTCATGATGAGCTGATACTTCATCTCCGGCGCGACAAGGTGGCACGACGGCGTGTTTCCGCAGTGGAAGCCCATGAAGAGGTCGGTGTTCCTGAAGTTGCCGATCGCGGCTTTATGCTCGTTGAACATGTCCTCTGGGACAGTGTTGTTGATGTCGAGCAATGTCGGGGCGACCTGGGTCGCCGCGGCTATGACGTACTCGGAGAGGGCGCCGTAGATGTCCGTCTCGCAGGACACGGGTATGAAGCGCGACGCGAGGCGCGAGTTGACGTAGCAGGGGACGAAGCTGAACTGGGTCTGAAACGCCGGCCAGCATTTGTTGGCGAACGCGAAGTGCTGGGACGCGCCCCTGTTCCTCTCCGCCCAGTCGAGCAGCGTTATCTCGTATTGCGCCAGCCGTTCGAGGACGCCTGGGTGCCTGTTGCCCTCCCCGAGCTCCGAGGCCATCTCTTTTGCCAGGCCCCCGATGCGAGAGTCGTCCCTGTGGTCGTTGAAGGATGCGTACAGGTCGAGCTCCGAGTTCTCCTGAATTTCCACGCCGAGGTCGTAAAGGGGCTTGATCGGGGCGTTGCAGGCAAGGAAGTCGTGGGGCCTCGGGCCGAAGGAGAAAATTTTGAGGCGCCTCACTCCGATGACTACGCGGGCTATCGGCTCGAACTCCGCTATCATGGAGGCCACCCCAGGGGGGGTCGCCACCGGATACTCGGGAATGTAGGCCCTGACCCCGCGAAGTCCGAGGTTGTACGACGCGTTGAGCATCCCGCAGTACGCGTCCCCGCGCCCGTCGAAGAGATCCTCGCCGCTCTCCTCGGCCGCCGCCGCGAACATGGAGGGCCCGCCGAATTTTGCCGCCATCATCGTCTCCGGTCCCTCCGGCCCGAAGTTGCCGAGATAGACCACCAGGGCGTTTGCGCCGGCGCTTTTTAGCTCGTCAAGGGCTCGCAGTGCGTCCGTCTCGTTCTCGACGATCGTGCCAGCGGCGAAGAAATCGACGCCCGGCTTGATCTTCCCTAGCTCCGCTGTAACCGCGCCGAGCCGTCTTCTGCTGAGTGCGCTCGGGAAACAGTCGCGAGAGACGGCCACTATGCCGAGCCTCACCTCCGGCAAATTACTCATGGTGCAGTCCTCCCCTGCGTTTTTTGTCTCAATTGCCTCTTGTTCCTGTTCGCCAAAACCACCGTGACCCTCTGCATCACTATGAAGAAGAGCAGGAGCACGCCGACCGCTATCTTCGTCCACCATGACGAGAGCGATCCGTTGAACGATATGAACTTCAATATCACGCTGTAGATCATTATACCGAAGAGCGAGCCGATCGGATATCCCACCCCGCCGGTGAGGAGCGTCCCGCCGATTACGACGGACGATATGACGTCCAGCTCCATGCCGTACAGGTGCCGTCCGTAGCCCGAGAACATGTATAGGGCGAAAAGTATCCCGGAGAGGGCCGAGCAGAACCCGTTGAAGGTGTATATCCCTATCTGTATCCGCGAGGTCGGCAGCCCCATGAGGGTGGCGGACTGCCTGTTGCCGCCGAACGCGTAGATGCCGCGCCCGAACCTGGTGCGCTGCATTATGACTATCCCGGCGATCAGCGTCGCGGCGTAGATGATCACGCTCAGGTTTATGTACGAATTTTGAGGCAGCTTTATCTTCCACCTGCCCAGCGAGCGAAAGAACGGGTCGTTGATGGTGATCGACTGTATGCTTATTATGAAACAAAGGCCGCGGGCCAGAAACATTCCGATGAGGGTCGATATGAACGGGGGCACGCTGAACTTGTCGATCAGGATGCCCATGAGGAAGCCCAGCAGGGTCCCGGTCAGCAGGACCAGGAGGATCATGACGGCCGAGTCCACGCCGAGGACCTCCGTCCCCCACGCGATCAGCATCGTGGACAGGGCTGCCACCGAGCCGACTGAGAGGTCGATGCCCCCCGAGATTATGACGAGCGTCATCCCGACTGCCGACACCCCCAGGTACGCGTTGTCGGTGAAGATGCTGGTAAATGTCCTGAGGCGCAGAAAGCCCCTGTCCCCGTAGAGCGCTCCCCCTATGGCGTATGCTATGAAAAAAAGCACGATGGCCGAGATCGCCGGTATGTACTTGAGGTCGACGGAAAATTTTTTTTTCATGACGCCTCCCCCGCTCCGCTGTTTTTTATCTCGCCGGGGCCCCTGCGGACCCTGGACGAGGCAAGGCGCGCCTTGAAAAACGGCGACTGTATCAGGACCACGATCACCACCACGAACGCCTTGACGACCAAGGCGCTCTCCGGGGCGACGTCGAACGCGTAGATGGACTTGGTGAGCGCCATGATGATCAGCGCGCCTATGACGCTGCCCCCGAGGTAGAACCTTCCGCCCGTCATGGAGGTGCCGCCCAGCACGGTGGCCAGTATGGCGTCGAGCTCGTAGTTCAGCCCGGCGTTATTGGCGTCCGCGCACATTATGCCGGAGGCGTATATGAGGCCGGAGACGCCGGCGCAAAGCCCCGAGACGGTGTAGACTATCATGATGACGAGGCCCGAATTTATTCCCGAGTACCTGGCGGCCGACGGGTTGACCCCCACGGCCTCCACGAAGAGTCCGAACGCCGTGCGCCGCGCGAAATACCAGACTATCAGAAAAACGCCGGCCGCGATGAAAATGGGTACCGGAAGGAGCAGGAGCCACCCCTGGCCTATCACCGAGTAGGGGGCGTAGTTCGTGGTGAGGTTGCGCGCGCCGGTTATGAGCTGCGCCATCCCGCGCCCCGCCGTCATGAATATCAGGGTCGCCACTATGGGCTGTATCCCCAGCTTAGCCACCAGAAACCCGTTCCACAGCCCGCAGAGGCCGGTGACGGCCAGGGTGATGACGATGACCGCGGGGAACGGCATGGCCGTGTCGGCGTTCAATATTGTGGAGCTCCCCCGTATCAGGGATATCGACACCGCGCCCGCCAGGGCCAGCAGCGCCCCGCATGAGAGGTCCGTGCCGCCGGTCGCTATGACGAGCGTCATGCCGATCGCAAGTATCATGACCGGGACCGACCGGTTCAAGATGTCTATGAGCTGCCCGAAGAGGTGCCCGTTGACTATGGTGATTGACAGAAATCCGGGGTTCAGGAACACGTTGAACAGCAGGATGACAAACAGCGCCAGCAGCGACGAGAATAATTTCGAGGAGGTCATCCTCCGAGCGAGTCCACTCATACCGCTACGCCTCCCGCTATCGCCCTCAGGATGCTCTCCTGATCCAGCCCGTCCTCCTCCATCTCCCCGATCTTCGTGCGATCCCTCATGACGATCACCCTGTTGGATATCCGCACGATCTCGTCGAGCTCCGAGGATATGAAGGCGATGGCCATCCCCTCCCTGCAGAGGTCTAATGTCAGCTTCATGATCTCGGCCTTCGCCCCGACGTCGATCCCGCGCGTCGGCTCGTCTAAGAGCATGACCTCCGGCTCGGTGGCGAGCCAGCGGGCCAGTATGACCTTCTGCTGGTTGCCCCCGGACAGGTCGCCCAGTTTTTTCTCAGCGTCGGGGGTGGCAATGCCGAGCAGCTTTATGTACCTGTCGGCGAGCTCGTTCTGCTGCCTGAGTGTCCTGTATTTAAAAATGCCGAGCCGGGCCTGGAGCGCCAGCACAATGTTCTCCCTCACGGAGAGCTCGCCTATGACGCCGTCGCGCTTCCGGTCCTCCGGGCAGAAGGCTATTCTGTTGCGTATCGCGTCCTTTGGGGAGGACAGCTTTACGGCCGTGCCCCTGAGCTTGATCGCGCCGGAGCTGTTGTGCTCGATCCCGAACATCAGGTTTGCGGTCTCGGTCCTGCCGGACCCGAGCAGCCCCGCGAACCCAAGGACCTCCCCCCGCCTCATCTCGAGGGATACGTTTTCAACGGATTGATACGCCGAGACCTCCTCGAGGGATATGATCACGTCGCGGGCCTCGCCCGCTCTCACGCGGGAGACGCTCGAGAGCTCGTCGAAGTCCTTGCCGACCATCTTAGTGACGAGGTCTATTTTTGGCAGGTCCTCCGTCCTGTACGAGCCCACGAGCTCGCCGTTCCGCAGGACCGTTATCCTGTCCGAAATTTCGTACACCTGATCGAGGAAGTGGGTGATGAATATTATCCCCATCCCGTCGTCCCGGAGCGACCTCACGATCCTGAACAATTTTTCCACCTCTAGCTTGTCGAGCGACGACGTCGGCTCGTCCAATATCAGAACCCGCGCCGAGATGTCGAGCGCCCGGGCGATTGCGATCATCTGCTGTATCGCTATCGAGTACGAGTCGAGGGACCTCCTGACGTCGATGCTGATGTCGAACCTCTCGAGAACTTTACCGGCGCGCTCCTCGAGCGACCGCCAGTCCACGAAGGGCCCCCTCATCGGCTGCCTGCCGGCGAAGATATTTTCCGCGACCGACAGGTTGGGGCAGAGGTTCACCTCCTGGTAGACGCTGCTGATTCCGATGGAGATGGCGTGCTGCGGGGACTCGGGGCGTATCTCGCGCCCCAGGTACTTTATGATGCCCCCGTCGATGCCGTAGACGCCGGTGAGGCACTTGACGAGGGTGGACTTGCCCGCGCCGTTCTCGCCCATCAGGGAGTGAACCTCGCCGCGCCTGAGGGTGAAATTCACGCGCTTCAAGGCGTGAACTCCGGGAAAGATCTTGTCGATTCCGGAGGCTTCGAGCAGGATATCCTCCCTTGGGATGTCGTGAGCCCCTTCCATGGCAATTCCCCCATAAAGTAATTTAAAAATTATAAGTCTAAAGGGTAAAAATTAAACCTTTGCTGCAATTTAAAATTATAAGCCTAAAGGGTAAAGATTAAAACCCTTGCCGCCACTGCCATCAGCAAAATTCCGCCGGCCGGAAATCCGGGGACGTACCCCGATTTCCGGCCGGACTCCGGCTATAATCGGTAGATCAGTACTGCCTGCTGTCGATTACGTCCTTCGCTACTTCCTGCGGGTAAACTCCCTCGATGGAGTAGGTTATCTTGGGCAGCGACTCGCCCGCCACTATTTTCTTGACCGCCTC
>JAISRP010000270.1 GCA_031273585.1 Synergistaceae bacterium | reverse complement strand
CCTGGCGGGGTTTGGGGCGGAGCCCCAAGGTTTTGCCCTTGGATCTGGGCGAGCGGGATCGGACGTCTTTCGCAAAAAAAACGGCGGGCGTTCGGGTTGCCCGCTCTTTTTTTGTCTGCCGTATGCGCGCGATTCACCCGCTTTGCGCTGTACAAATTAAAATGTAATCATATATAATCGATCTCACGTGAAATCATTTCAGGTTCATCGTACTGGGGGGGATAATATGTTAACGCTGGAAGAGGGCATAAGACACCTGCAGGACTCGGGCGCCAAGATTACGTCGCAGAGGGTGGCTATTATGAAGTCGCTCGAGGGGAGGACCGATCACCCGTCGGCGGAGCAGATATTCATGGAGCTTAAGCCGGAATATCCGACTCTCTCGATCGCCACGGTATACAGCACGACTCAGCTGCTGTCGCAGGCCTCGATGATCCGCATACTCACCATAGACGAGAAAAAGGTTTACTTCGACCCCAACACAAAGCCGCACGGACACTTCATGTGCAGGCTCTGCAAGAGAATCGTGGACATACCGATCGACGTGAGCGCGCTGGCGCCCTACAAGGGGATGTACGATATCTCATCCATCGACGACATAGAGGTCTTTCTGTACGGAGAGTGCTCGAAATGCAGCGATCTGTAAAAATACCGGTATAAGAGGGCCGCATGGACGTCGTCGTCAGAAACATCATTCCAACGATTGCGGGCTTGCTGCTCATATTCACGCCGTTTCAGTGGTGCCGGTTCAGGAAAGAGGACCCGGACGATTACGGGTTGAACTGGAAGTTTACAGGGCACAGCCTCCTGGAGTGCCTGGCGGTATCGGCGGTCGTGCTGGTTCCTCTCACGTTCGTCTCGATGGACTGGCCCTTCGAGAGCCTGCCGCGCAGCAGCAGCCTGTACCGGATTTTAAACCTGGGCTCCGCCGGGATCGCGGCTGCCATAATAGAGGAGATCTTCTACCGCGGCTGGGTCCAGCCCCTCTTCAGGAGAAGGTTCAACGCGTTCTGCGCCGTCGTATTTACCAGCGTGATCTTCGCGCTGTCCCATATTTTCGTGGCGCAGACCCCGTTCCTGTTTGCGGTGTTCTTCCCCGGTTGCATAATGGGCTTCCTCCGGGAGAGGCACGGAAACATAGCGACGCCGACGCTGTTTCACGCATTCGGAAACCTGTGGGCAATATGGTTCGCGCCGCTGCGCTGGCCCAGCGTGGACTGGATGATTGGGAGATTTCAGGATCTGATATGGAGGCTTCAGGAGATAATATGAAAAAAACGATTCTTTTGATGCTGTTGATTATATCGACGGTCCTGTGCGGCGGTCCCCTTCGCGCGGAGGAGGCCGGCTTTCTGTTCGAGGTGAGGATCGAGTTCCGCGAGGGAGGGGCGGTCGTCTCCCGCCTGCCGGACGGCAGGCAGTTCGACCTGGGGCATGTAGTCAGGCTACCGGAGAAGACCCGATGGCCCAGCTACACGGCAAGCGCGTGGGGACGCCCGGGCTCGGTCACGGCGAGCGCGGTGAACGCCGTCCACATCCTGATGGGAGTCGAGGACGGACGGGGCAGGACCATGAGCGTCGTCCCGCAGGAGACAATTGCCCCGGCAGCGGGAGCGGGTGCTGCAGTCGTGCTCGATGCAGAGGCGGGCGTCGGGTTCTTCGGGGCGTGGGCGCCGCCCGTGGGCGCCGGAATATTCACCGAGACCCGGGACGGCTCGGTGCAGGCTCTCTCCGAAAGGCTTCCGGAGCCGGGCGACGTGATGATATTCCGAATTGTTGAGGGCGACATGCCCTACATGGTGGAGCTCGAAAACCGTCCCGGCGGCAGGGTGGTCGCTTGGAGCGCGTCGGGGCCTGCGTTAATAGCGAGGGTCATCAGGCCTCTCTCCGGCGTCGGCAGGTTCGAGGGGACGCTGTTTCAGGATTCCGGCAGAATCCGCGCGAACCACTCGGGGGTCATCGACGTCAGCACCTGCGAGAGGGGCAAGATAGGAGGGTTTCAGATCATCCCCTGGGATCACGCCCTGAGCTCGAAGGAGATGCAGGGCTCCTGGCAGATGGCTCAGTGGCTCATAATAGGTCCGCCGGACGGAAAATCGATGATGGGCGGAACTCACCCCCTCTTCTCGGGCGGGCTCGTTCCAGGCACATCGCAGAACGAGCGCCTCTGGGACATCTGGTCCACCTATGGAAGGAAGCCGCTAGTCATGGCGAGGATTGACGGCGGCGAATGGGGGAAACTCCCCGAGGCATCCGGGAGGGTGGACGACGCCCTGGCGGATGTTACCCACCTCAGGATATACTTTCCTATAACTGCCGAACCCCTAAAGGAATAAAGACCGCGGGCTCCGCCCGCACCCGCCGGGGGACCAGTCCCCCGGACCCCCATTTGTTTTTTGGTTTTCGCCCGCAGGGCGAAAACCAAAAAACTTAAATTGGAGGTCCAGGAGGCACTGCCTCCTGGCGAGGTTTGGGGCGGAGCCCCAAGGTTTACTCTTTTAACTTCCGGAATAGTCCATTGCCGCTAGGTGCTGGTAGTAGCGCCACTTCAGCTTGAGCTCGCGCTCCTCCTCTGAGAGGAGGGACGCGGCGGTCTTAGGATCCGCGGTCTGGAGAGCCTTGTAGCGGACCTCGTTGTAGATGTAATCGGCCAGGGGAAGGGTCGGCGCCTTGCTGTCGATGGACAGCGGATTCTTTCCCTCCGCCGCCAGGGCTGGGTTGTATCTCATGAGTATCCAGTGCCCCGAATCGACGGCCTTCTTCTGCTGTTCGAGCCCCCTGTCCATCTCTATGCCGTGGGCTATGCAGTGGGCGTAGGCTATGATGATGGAGGGGCCGTCGTAGGCCTCGGCTTCTAGGAAGGTCTTCACGGTGTGGGCGTCGTTCGCCCCCATTGCGACGCGGCCGACGTAGACGCTGCCGTAGGCCATCGCCATGAGCGCAAGGTCCTTCTTGCCGGTGCGCTTGCCGCCAGCCGCGAACTTGGCCACGGCTCCGCGCGGCGTAGACTTGGACATCTGACCGCCGGTGTTGGAGTAGACCTCCGTGTCGAGGACCAGGATGTTGACGTTCCTGCCGGACGCTATCACGTGGTCCAGCCCGCCGTAGCCGATGTCATAAGCCCAGCCGTCGCCGCCTATTATCCATACGCTCTTCTTGGTCAGGTAATTCGCGACAGAAGCCAGCTCGACCGCCTCGGGGCGGTTGTCGAGCCATGAGATCTTCTCCTTTAGCAGCTCCACGCGGTCGCGCTGCTCGATGATCTCCTTCTCCGTCCCCTGGGGCGCGTCCGTTATCTGATTCACAAAGTCGGAGCCAATTTCGTCCGAGAGTTTCCTGAGCAGTTCCGTCGCGTACTCGCGGTGTTTGTCGAGCGTGAGCCTGTATCCGAGGCCAAATTCGGCGTTGTCCTCGAAGAGCGAGTTCGCCCAGGCCGGCCCTCTGCCGTCGTCGTTGTAGGTCCACGGAGTGGTCGGCAGGTTGCCCCCGTAGATCGAGCTGCAGCCCGTTGCGTTGGCCACTAGCGCCCTGTCCCCGAAGAGGCTCGACAGCAGCTTGAGGTACGGCGTCTCGCCGCATCCGCCGCATGCGCCTGAGAACTCAAATAACGGGTGGAGGAGCTGGACGTCCTTCACCGATGAGTGGTTGAGCTTTGCGCGGTCCATCTCAGGAATCTCAAGGAAAAATTCCCAGTTAGCGCGCTCGGCGGCGCGAATGCCGAGCTGCTCCGTCATGTTGATGGCCTTCCTCTCGGGGTTGGCCTTGTTCTTGGCGGGACAGTTCCGGACGCAAAGGCCGCAGCCGATGCAGTCCTCCGGGGCGACCTGGATGGTGTACTTCATCCCGGCGAAGTCCTTCCAGTTCGCGTCCTTCGACTTGAACGTCGGCGGCGCATCCTTCAGGAGCTCGCTGCCGTATACCTTGGCTCGGATCGTCGCGTGGGGGCACACGAGCGTGCACTTTCCGCACTGGATGCAGGTGTCCGGGTCCCACGACGGGATGTCGATGGCGACGTTTCGCTTCTCGTACTGGGTCGTGCCCGTGGGGTAGGTCCCGTCCTCCGGCATGGCGGAGACCGGCAGTGAGTCGCCCTCGTTTATCATCATCGGGCCCAGAACGCTGCGGACGAACTCAGGGGAGCCCGCCTCGACGGCGTCCCTCACGTCGAAGTTTGATGAGACCTCGGAGGGGATCTTCACCTCGAAGAGGTTGGCGAGAGTCGAGTCGATCGCGTCGATGTTCATCTTGACGACGTTCTCGCCCTTGCGCCCGTACGTCTTCTTGACGGACTTCTTTATGGCGTCGATGGCCTCGTCCCGAGGCAGCACGTTGCTTATCGCGAAGAAGCAAGTCTGCATGATCGTGTTGATGCGGCCTCCCATGCCGTTCTCCCTCGCTATCGTGATCGCGTCTATCGTGTGCAGCTTTATGTGCTTGTCTATCAACTGGCGCTGGACCTTGGCAGGCAGGTGGTCCCATATCTCGTTCGGGCCGTAGGGGCTGTTTAAGAGGAATGTCGCCCCGTCCATCGCGTTCCTGAGCATGTCGTAACGCTCCAGGAAGGAGAACATGTGACAGGCTATGAAATTGGCCTTTCCGATGAAGTACGAGGCGTATATGGGATTGGGGCCGAAGCGCAGGTGGCTCGTGGTGATGCCGCCCGACTTCTTTGAGTCGTACTCGAAGTAGCCCTGCGCATAGAAGTCGGTGTCCTCGCCGATTATCTTGATGGAGTTCTTGTTCGCGCCTACAGTGCCGTCCGCGCCGAGCCCGTAGAAGAGGCAGCGGACGCACTTCGCATCCTCGGTGACGTAGTTCGGGTCGTACCTCAGGCTGCTGAACGACACGTCGTCCTCTATGCCCACCGTGAAGCTCTTCTTGGGCTCCAGCCGGTCCAGCTCGTCGTAGACGGTCTTCACCATTGCCGGCGTGAAGTCCTTCGACGACAGGCCGTACCGCCCGCCGATTATCGTGATGTCGTTGTAGCCGGACATGACCTCGACCACGTCCATGTACAGGGGCTCGCCGGGCGCCGCCGGGTCCTTGCAGCGGTCGAGCACAGCGATGGAGCGGACGGTCGACGGCAGCTCGTTCAGGAACGCCTCGGCGTTGAACGGGCGGTAGAGGCGGACGACGAGCAGCCCGACCTTCTCTCCGCTTGCCACCATGTGTTCGACGGCCTCGCGCGCGACGTAGGCGCCGCTGCCCATTATGACTATGACCCGTTCGGCATCGGGCGCGCCGAAGTAGTCGAAGAGCCTGTACTTTCGGCCGACGCGGGCCGCGAAGCGGTCCATGGCCCTCTGAACGACGTGGGGCATGGCCTCGAAGTAAGGGGTGCACGCCTCCCTGGACTGGAAGAACGTGTCGGGGTTCTGAGCCGATCCCTTTAGCTCGGGGTTTTCGGGGGAGAGAGCGCGGGCTCTGTGCTCATGGACGAGCTCGTTGTCGATAAGAGCCCTCATGTCGTCGTACGTCAGCTGTTCCACCTTCATGACCTCGTGGCTCGTGCGGAAGCCGTCGAAGAAGTGAAGTATCGGGACGTGCCCCTCTAGCGTCGCCATCTGCGAGATGAGAGCCATGTCCATGACCTCCTGCACGGAGCTGGAGCAGAGCATCGCCCAACCGGTCGACCGCGTGGCCATCACGTCGGAGTGGTCGCCGAAGATCGACAGGGCATGGGTCGCCACGGTGCGGGCCGAGACGTGCATGACGGTGCTGGTCAGCTCGCCCGCGATCTTGAACATGTTGGGTATCATGAGCAGCAGACCCTGGGACGCCGTGAAGGTCGTTCCCAGGGCGCCGGCCTGGAGAGCGCCGTGATACGCCCCTGCCGCCCCGGCCTCGCTCTGCATCTCCGCAACGGACGGCACTGTGCCCCAGATGTTCGGGCGTCCCTCGGAACTCCACTGGTCCGCCCACTCTCCCATGTTTGACGACGGGGTTATCGGGTATATGGCGATAACCTCGTTCGTCGCGTGTGCGACATAAGCCGCAGCCTCGTTCCCATCCAGTGTCACAAATGGTCTTGCCGACATTGTACTACCTCCCATAATGAGTTTGAGATTCGCGTTCGCTCACAGCAGCTTGAAAAGTTTTAAGACCGGGTATTGCGGATCCGCGCCTGATTCAGACGAACGGACGGAGTGCCGATAGTTCGGCGGCCGGCGTCGCCGGAGATGGTCTTGCAACGCCGGGCCGGCGTAAAAATCCGCCGCGCAGGGTCCGCGGCGCGATGCCGTCCCCATGACAGGCGGGCGGAGCTTCGCATTGGAAGTCCCGCCCGCCTGTTACCATACTATAGGAGTGGCATCCGGCTTCTCGAACGGCTTTACGATGCCGTTCTCGATCTGCATCTTCTGTATTGCGCGATAACATTCGCTCATCATCTTCATCCTCTTGCTCACCTCCTCCAGGTAGGAGTCAAGGGTGCTGAAAAGAAATCCCATGGACGAGACCTTGCGCCCAAGATCGCCGCAGACGTGCATCAGCATTTTTTCATCCAAAGAACACTCCTCCGCTATCTGTCCGAGCGTGAGGTGATTGCCGGACACTAGCGAGCTGTTTACTTTTTTTAATATGTCGACGGTAATGACCACTGGTCGGCGTCCCCCCATCGGAAACCGCGGATCTTAATTATGAGATTATAACAACTACATTGGCCAACTGCCATATATGATATACTAAAAAAAGCAGATAATATTTAAATGTAGTTATTTCAATTTTATTATAATGCCGACAATGGCCCGGGCTCCGCGAATCCCCGCGGACGAGCGACGAAGTGGGGAGGCATGACATGAGAGAGGATACGAACGCAACCGGCTCGAACCTCCCGAGGCTGCCGAGGGACGTCCAGACGTTCCGGGAGCTGCGCGAGGAGGGGTGCGTCTACATCGACAAGACCGGGTATCTCGCCAGGATGATCGACAACGGTTCGTTCTACTTCCTGTCGAGGCCGCGGAAGTTCGGCAAGTCGCTCCTGATGTCCGCCCTTGCTGCGTTGTTCGCCGGCAGGCGGGAGCTATTCGAGGGGCTGGACGCCGAGGAGTTCTTCGACCGCCCCGGTTACGCGGCCTGTCCGGTGGTGCAGCTCGACATGAGCCAGGTCGTGAAGGACGGCGGACCGGCGGAGATGGTCTCGTCCATGGTGCGGTTGATACGCGAGGCCGGGATGGCGCACGGCGTGGAGATCCCGGAGGGCCTCTCCCCAGGCGGGGCGCTCGGCAGTCTGATCGACGGCATCTCGCGCCTGCGCGGCCCCGTGGTGGTGCTGGTGGACGCGGCCGATTCGCCGATACTCGACGTCGCCCACCTCGATAACGCCGCCGGCAGCGCGAGGGACATCCTCCGCGAATTTCTGAGCTCCGTCAAGACCCACAGCGGCTCGCTGCGCTTCGTACTCATCTCGGGCGTGAGCAAGCTATCGAAGACCAACATATTCGCCGATTTCAAACCGATGAGGGACATCTCCTCGGATGACGATTACGCTGATATGCTCGGCTTCACCGATGAGGAGCTGGAACGGGGTTTCTCGGCCCACATTGACGCCGCGGCCGGCGCCAGGGGGGAGTCGAGGGACGAGCTTATCTCGAGGATCAGGAACTACTACAGGGGGTTCTCGTTCGACGGCGCAAGCCGCCTTTACAACCCCTACTCCGTGCTCTGCTTCCTCAGCGAGGGCAAGTTCGGCAATTACTGGTTCGACCTTGGATCGCAGACGGTCCTCTCGGAGCACGTGAGGAAGAACGACGTCTTCACGGACATCTTCCGGGGGATCGTGGTGCCGTCTGACTTCGTGACGTCGTCCGAGATAGAGAGCCAGGACGTGGTGAGATTTCTGCTTCAGAGCGGATATCTTTCGGTCAGGGAGAAAAACGGCGACAGCTTCACGCTGGATTACTCCAACAAGGAAGTGCTCTCGTCGATGGCCCACATCATTCATCACATAAAGCTGAAGGATCATCGCGCGTCGGTGAAGGGCACGCTGCTCGAAAAATCCATCGAGCAGGGGAGGACGGAGGACCTCGTCAGGTACTTCAACCTCGTCATGGCCACCATACCCCAGGACGTGCTCGTGCGCGCCGAACGAAAGTACTCGACGCGTCACGAGAACGCGGCGGTCACCTTCTACCACGCGGCCCTGTTCTCCCTCCTGTGGTCCTCCAGGCTGGACACGTTCATAGAGGGGTACAGCTACAGGGATCAGAGCGGAGTTACAGTTGAAAATAACGGCAGAAGATACATAATAGAGCTCAGGGTGGAGGATGGCGACGAGGCCTGCGCGCGTTCGGCGGAGGATGCCATGAGCGCCATCCGCTCGCGCGGGCGTCCGGAGGGGTGTCGTCCCGGCGCGGTAACAGCGCTCGCGATGGCGCTCGACAGGACGGTGCGGCGGGTGGACAGGTACATATTGGAGATGATCTGAGGCGATGAATATAGAGGATCTGCTGCGTAAAGTTGCGCAGGGCAGGGGTGGCGGCGAGTGGTCCGACGGTGACGGGGAGAACGACAGCTTCGGCCGCGGCCCCTGGAGGCGTCCTGACTACAGGAACGTGAAAATTCCGAAGCTCCCCATACTGGCGGGGATACTCGTCATCCTGACGCTGATGTGCTTCACCGGCGCGGTCGATTTTTACACGGATATACTATGGTTCGAGTCGCTCGGGCTCGCGTCCGTAATATGGGGCAGGATAATTCCGCAGGTCGTCCTGGCGGTCCTATATACGGCGATAACCGCCGCTGTGTACGGGCTCAACTGGCACTGGGCTCTCGGGGTCGGGACCAGGGAGCGAGACGGGGTCACCGGCGGGGATTCCCTAAGGACGCCCCGCATCTACGTCACGGTCTGCGCGCTAGCGGCCGCTGCCGCCGGAGGGGTCGCGTTCAGCTCCAACTGGCGGACTGTGATGCTCTTCCTTCACGGTTCGGAGTTCGGCTACTCCGACGCCATATTCGGGCGCGACATAGGATTTTACATCTTCTCCATGCCCCTGATCAACGTCATTCAGGGGTGGGTCATGAATATGGCGATCGTGTCCCTGGCCGGCAACGCGCTGATTTACATTCTCCTCCGCTCGCTCCGCTCCGAGGGGACGAGGATAATCCTGGCCCGCAGGGCCAGGTTCCACCTGCTGCTGCTGGCGGCCGTGGTCCTGGCGGCGTTCGGCGCGGGGCTGTGGGTGTCGCGATACGAGCTGCTCCACTCCCCCTCAGGCATAGTGTACGGCATGGGATATGCCGACCTTCACGTGAGGCTGCCGGGACTCACGATCCTCTCCGCAGCCGTCATGGCGTCCTCCGCGTTGATCATGATAAATTTTTACAGGCCCATGTGGCGGGCGTCCGCAATCGCCATAGGCGCGCTGCTGGCGGCCGGCTTCCTCTCCCAGACCGCGCTGCCTTTTCTCGTGCAGGGCTATATCGTTCAGCCGAACGAGTACGAGAGGGAGAAGGAATTTTTAAGCCACCACATAAGCGCCACGAGGAGGGCGTTTGGCATCGACGGGGTGAGGTCCATCCAGGCCGCCCCAGCGCCCGAGGTCACAATGGACGACATGAGGGAGGATTCTGAGACGGTCGAGAACATCAGGCTGTGGGACTACGGCCCGCTCCTGCGGACGTACAAGCAGCTTCAGGAGATACGGACTTACTACGAGTTCGAGGACATAGACATCGACAGGTACGAGATCGACGGGAAGAACAGGCAGGTCATGCTGTCCGTCCGCGAGCTCGACCAGTCTCAGCTCCAGAACAGGACGTGGGTAAACTCGCACCTCGAGTTCACCCACGGCTACGGGGTCGTCATGAACCCCGTGAACGAGATGGAGGAGGGCGGCCTGCCGGTGTTCTTCATGAAGGACCTTCCCCCAAAATCGAGCGTGCCGATCGCAATAGACCGCCCGCAGATTTACTACGGCGAGAAGCCCAACACCTACGCGCTGGTCCGGACCGAGGTGAAGGAGTTCGACTACCCGATGGGGGACTCGAACGCGCGCAGCACATACGAGGGCGCCGGCGGGGTGCCGATAGGAAGCCTGGCGCGAAGGATCCTCTACGCCATAAAGTACAGGGACTCGGAGATACTGTTCACGGATTCCCTCACCGAGGAGAGCCGGATACTCTGCAACCGCAACGTCAGGGAGGCCGTGGCCGAGGTGGCCCCGTTCCTGATACTCGAGGAGGACGTATACCCCATCATAGTGAACGGCAGGGTGCTGTGGCTGCAGGACGCCTACACGGCCAGCTCCGCCTATCCGTACTCCCGCCCGCTCCCGCTGAACATAGCCGTTCAGACCGGCCTCGCCCCGTACGCCGGCGTGAATTACATAAGGAACAGCGTCAAGATTACCGTGGACGCCTATGACGGCCTCATGACGTTCTACGTGACGGACCCCTCGGACCCCCTGATACTGAGCTGGGCTGGGATATTCCCAGGGCTCTTTAAAAGCCGGGAGGAGATACCGCCCCAGATAGAGGCCCACTTCAGATACCCGGAGGAGTTCTTCGAGGCGCAGAGCGAGGTCTACCGGACATATCACATGACCGATACGAACACCTATTACAACAGGGAGGACGTGTGGATGACAACCCCGCAGGGGCAGGACCGCCGCATAAGGCCGAACTACGTCACGATCCAGCTCATGGACGAGCCGCAGCCCGAGTTCACCCTGATAGCGCCGTTTATGCCCTACGGCCGCAACAACCTGATAGGCTGGATAGCCGGCAGGTCCGAGGCCGGTCACTACGGCGAGCTCGTCGTCTATCAGTTCCCGAAACAGGAGCTCGTGTTCGGGCCGCCCCAGATAGAGGCCCTGATAGACCAGAACACCGTCATATCGTCGCAGCTCTCGCTCTGGAGCCAGCGCGGCTCCGACGTGATACGGGGCGACCTGCTGGTCATACCGATAGGCAGGTCGCTGCTATACGTGCAGCCCCTCTACCTCAAGGCCGACAGGGGCGACCTCCCGGAGCTGAAGAGGATAATCCTCTCGACCGGCGGAAGGGTTGCATGGGGCGAGACGTTCAGCGACGCCGCGCTCGAACTCTTCGGCGGCAACACCGGACCCGAGCCGGCCCCAACAATCGACTCGCCCGTGCCCCCAGCCCCCGACGCGGCATCTCAAATCGGCGCGTCCGCGCACAAACTGGCCGTCGAGGCGCGAACCCATTACGAGAGCGCCATGACCGCAATCCGCAGCGGGGACTGGGCCCTGTACGGACAGGAGCTGGAGGAGCTAGGAACCCTGCTGGACAGGCTGGAAAGCCTGACCATACAGGAGCGATAGGAAGCGCACAGAGGACCGTGGGCTCCGCCCACACCCGCCAGGGCGCCCGCTCCCTGCACCCTATTTTAATTTTTTTTGTATTCGCCCGCAGGGCGAAAACAAAAAAAATGGAATGGGGGGTCCGGGGGACTGGTCCCC
>JAISRP010000115.1 GCA_031273585.1 Synergistaceae bacterium | reverse complement strand
CAAGGTCCTGCCTGCGGATAACGAAACGCCGATTCAGCCGCCCGAACAATATTTTCAGGTCGGGCCTCCTTAAAAAATCGGAGACCCATCCTGGCGGGACGGGTCTCCTTCATTTTACCTCAAACGCCGGCGGAGCGGGATGATCAGTCGACCTTCAAGCCGACCTCCTTGTAATACTTCACCGCGCCTGGGTGAAGCGGCACGGTAAGGCCCTCCAGGGCCGAGTCTATGTTGATCTCGCGGCCCTTGGCGTGCGAGGCGTGCACGTCGGATATGTTCGTGAACATTGCCTTGGTGAACTCGTATATCACGTCCTCGGGAACGCCGTCATTTGTGACCAAGATGGCCATGACGGCAGGGGTAACCGTGTCGGAATCTATGCCGCGGTAGGTGCCGCCCGGTATCGAGCTGATCATGAAGTACGGGTGCTCCTCCCTGAGCTTCTCGAGAAATTCGGTGTCGAGGTTGAGCAGGGAGATGTCCTTTGTCGTGGCGAGGTCCATGACCGACGCCGTCGGGTATCCGGAGACGACGAAGCCTGCGTCTATCTGGTTATCCTTGAAGCGGCTCGTCGTCGCGCCGAAGTCGAGAAAGTCCACGTTCATGTCGCTGTACTTCAAGCCCGCCACCTGGAAAATCGCGCGGACGTCGCCCTCGACGCCGGAGCCCGGGGCGCCAACTCCAACCCTCTTGCCCTTCAGGTCACCGATGGATTTGATGGCCGAGTCCCTGGTGGTTATGATCTGGACGTGCTCGGGATAGAGCGAGGCTATGGCGCGCAGGTTCTTCTGAGGGGCCTTGAACATGAGCTTTCCGTTGTATGCCCAGAAGGCGCTGTCGTTCTGAACGAACGCCACCTCTATCTCCCCGTTCGCCACCAGGTTCAGGTTGGCGACGGATGCGTTGCCGGTCTCGGCAGTGGCCTGCAGGCTGGACCCCTTGCTCACCGCCTGCGCTATCGCCCCGCCTATGGGATAGTAGGTGCCGGACGTCCCGCCTGTAGCTATCGAGATAAACGTCCTGTCAGCGGCGTACGCCGTTCCAAATGCAGCCATCGCAATCGCTGCCAGAGTGATCGCCAGTATCGTCCTTCTTCTCATGAATATCGATTCCTCCTCATTATGTGGATATGCTGCCAAATCCCGGGCGCAAACTCCTTACAAAGCGACGCCGGCTCGCGGCTGCCTGCCGATTGCTCCCCGACACCCCCTTTCTCCGCCGTGCCGCGGCCTATGGAAGAGATGATTTAACGTCTCGCCCCCGCGTCCTCGAACGGCAAAATGTTGTCCGTGTTATATTAAATCAGCGTTTCCTACGCCTCACCCCTTTTCCTCGACCGGGCGGTCTGGATCGCGTGTACCGCGATCAGTATCACGAGGCCGACGGCGTCGGTCATGGTCCCAGGGTCGAGCAGTCCGACTGCCCCCACGAGGGATATTATCCGAAGCGGCCACATGAGGGTCGTCTTATAGTGGCCGATCGTGCACATGGCAAGCAGGAACACCCCTATCATGGCGGTCACGATCGACTGTACCATATCGAGCGGGGTGGCCCCTATAAAAAGAAGAATCGGGTTGTACACGTATATGTAAGGGATTAGAAACCCGGCCAGGGCGAGCTTGAACGCCGTTATGCCGGTCTTCATCGGGTCGGATCCCGCAATGCCGGCGCCTGCATACGCGGCGAGCGCCACCGGAGGGGTGAGGTCTGCCGCTATGCCGAAGTAGAACACGAACATGTACGCCGCAATCGGCGGGACGCCAAGCTGCAGCAGCGCCGGCGCAGCCATCGTGCTCGTCACTATGAAGTTCGCGGTCGTCGGCAGCCCGGTCCCAAGCAGGATGCTGGCGCACATGGTGAAAAACAGCGTCAGTATCAGTTTGCCGCCCGCAAGCGATACTATCGCCCCCGCTATGCGAAGGGCGAGCCCTGTGAGCGTCCCCATCCCAACGACTATCCCGACGCAGGCGCAGGCACACGCTACTGAGAGGGAGCCCCTCGCCCCCGCCTCGAACGCCTCCATTATCCTCCTGGGCGTGAGGCGCGTCTCCCTCCGCAGCCAGGAGAGGGCGAAGCTGACCCATATTCCGGCGAAAGCAGCCATGAGCGGAGTGTAACCGGCTATGAGCAGGTAGATTATGGCGATGAGCGGTATCAGGAGAAAACCCTTGTCCTTGAGGAGCGGGATCAACTTAGGAAGCTGCTCCCTTGGAAGACCCTGAAGCCCGAGGCGGTTAGCCTCGAAGTGCACCTGGACGATGACGGCGAAGTAATATAGCAGGGCTGGGACGATCGCCGCAATCGCCACCTCTATGTAGCTCACCCCCAGGAACTGCGCCATGATAAACGCCCCGGCACCCATCACGAGCGGCATTATCTGCCCTCCCGTCGAGGCCACGGCCTCCACCGCGCCGGCAAAGAACGGCTTGTAACCGACGCTCTTCATCAGAGGTATGGTGAACATGCCTGTGGTGCAGACGTTTGCGACCGACGAACCGGATATGGTCCCCATCAGGCCGGACGACACGACGGCCACCTTGGCCGGCCCCCCGGTGGACCACCCGGCGAGCGCGAGCGAGAGGTCTATGATGAACCTGCCCATGCCGGTCTTCTCGAGCACGGAGCCAAACAGTATGAACATGAAGACGAAGGTCGAGGACACCTCGAGCGGGGTCCCGAACACTCCCTCCGTGCCGAGGTACATGTGGTTCACTATGCGGTTTATATTAAACCCCCTGTGGGAGAGCATCTCGGGCATATAGCGCCCGAAATAGCAGTAGAGCAGCGAAATTATCGCAAGACACGGCAGGATCGGGTTCGATATCCTCCTCGTCGCCTCGAGCAGAAAGGCGATAAGGACGAAACCCATGACGATATCAGCGGCGGTTGGCAGGCCGGATCGCTCCATCGCTATCACATCGATCTGATGTATGAGGTAGACGAGCGGCGCCACGGCCATAATCGCGAAGATAAAATCGTAAAACGGTATGCTCGACTTCTTGGGCATGTTGGATCTTAACGGGTAAAGCAGGAAAACCAGCGCCAACGTGAAGGCGAGGTGAACCGCGCCCTGCTTCTGGGCCGGCAGCAGTCCCATGCCGGCGGTGTAAAAATGAAAGCACGACATGGCCACGGCCAGCAGCGTCAGAAGCGTCATCTGCCACCCAGGAGGGGTGCGGAACCGCGCCTCCGTGTCGTACTTCCTCATAAGCTCGTCAAAATCGATGCCTCCGCCCTGCTCCCTAGCGTCGGTTTTTAAATTTTCCTGGCCAGCATCACTCATGTCGTTACCTCCTGGCGGTCCTCCGCCCGAGTACCACCCGGAAACGGGCAAACATCGGGAACGGTCTTCAAGCCCAACACCCCGGCGGCAGG
>JAISRP010000198.1 GCA_031273585.1 Synergistaceae bacterium | reverse complement strand
CTGCTCGTCATGAGGCGCGGCCGCGTCGATCCCGCCTACGTCAGGACGATAATAAACCTGACTCAGACGACGAGCGCGTCGTACCTGCTGATGAGCTCGCTGGACATCGCGAGGAGGGCGCTCGCCACGCATGGCGGCGAGATGTTCGCCCGGGTGTGCGGCATGGCGGAGTACGCGAGGTCCGAGGTCAACGCCATCGGCGGGTACTACGCGTACTCCCGCGAGATAGTGAACGGTTCGGACATTGCTGATTTCGACATAACGAAGCTGTCGGTCAACACCCTGGGCATCGGGAGGGCCGGCATCGAGGTGTACGACATCCTGAGGGACGACTACGGCATACAGATAGAGTTCGGCGACATGGGCAACCTGCTCGCCATAATTTCCGTGGGCGACACCAGATATAACATAGAGAGGCTCGTCTCGTCGCTGTCGGAGATAAAACGCCTCCACCGGAGGGAGGGGATGTGCCTCATGGATCACGAGTACATCCCGCCGGTCGTTAAGCTCTCGCCGCAGGAGGCCTTCTACGCCCCCCGCAGGGAAGTCCCTCTTGAGTCGAGCGAGGGCGGGATATCCTCGGAATTTGTCATGTGCTATCCCCCGGGAATACCCATACTGGCCCCCGGCGAGCTCATAACCCGCGAGGCGCTCGACTACGTCCTCTACGCGATCGACCGGGGCAGTCTCGTCATGGGGCCCCAGGATATGAGCCTGCGTAACATAAATGTAGTAAAATAGACTGGTTCTTCAGTCCAGGCGGGTTAGCCGAGGGCCGTCATGACGGATCTCAGGCCGGAACGCCGCCTCAATCTCTCGGGAGGGTTGGAATATGGAACTCTGGTACACGGAGGAGCACACACCCACGGTGAGGTTTTCGATAAAGGTGAGGGAGCAGCTCGTCAGCAGGAGGAGCCAGTTTCAGCGGATAGATCTGTTCGACTCCGAGGAGTTCGGCAGGTTTCTCACATTGGACGGGCTCATGATGCTCACCGAGAGGGACGAGTTCATCTATCACGAGATGATAACGCACGTTCCGATGGCGACCAACCCGGCGTCCCGAAGGGCGCTCGTCATCGGGGGAGGGGACGGGGGCACGGTCAGGGAGCTCGCGAGGTACCCCGGGATAGAGCACATCGACATGGTTGACATCGACGAGATGGTGGTGGACGTCTGCCGCGAGCACCTGACGGCCACGTCGTGCAGGCTGGGCGATCCCAGGGTTCACCTGTACTTCGAGGATGGACTGAGGTTCGTCCGCAGGTTCGAGAACGCCTACGACCTCATAATCGTCGACTCGACGGATCCCTTCGGCCCCGGCGAGGGGCTCTTCACGAGGGAGTTCTACGGCAACTGCTTCAAGGCCCTGTCGCCGGACGGCATCCTTGTGAACCAGCACGAGAACCCGTATTACGAGTCCTACTCACACGCCATGAGGCGCGCCCACGGGCGCATCAGGGAGTTCTTTCCGATATGCCGCGTCTACCAGGCGCACATACCCACCTACCCATCCGGTCACTGGCTCTTCGGGTTCGCCTCGAAGAAGTACGACCCGCTGGAGGACCTCGACGCCGCGGCGTGGGATGCCCTCGGGCTGTCCACGCGTTACTACAACTCGCGCCTTCACACGGGCGCGTTCATGCTCCCCACATACGTCCTGCAGCAGCTCGAAGGGGCGGGGTAGGATGGGACCCAACGTGCAGACATTCATAGGCTGCGGCGCCCCTTATAACGAGGCTACAACCGTGCTCTTCGGCGCGCCGTTCGACTCGACCACGTCATACAGGCCCGGCGCCAGGTTCGCGAGCTCGGCGATCCGTTCGGAGTCGATCGGAATAGAGACCTACAGCCCATATCAGGGGGCCGACCTCGAGGATTTCAAAATTTTCGACGCGGGCGACCTGGACCTCCCCTTCGGAAACGCGGCGCGGGTCATGGACACGATAGAGGCGTTCTGCGGAAAGTTGCATGACAATGGCAAGATGCCCGTCATGATAGGGGGCGAGCACCTGGTCACCTTCGGCGCGGTGAGGGCCGCCGCGGCGCGCTTCCCAGACCTCAGGGTCATGCACTTCGACGCGCACGCCGACCTCAGGAGGGACTACATGGGGGAGTTCCTATCACATGCGACGGTCATGCGCAGGGTGTGGGACCTACTGGGCGACGGCAGGATATATCAGTTCGGAATAAGGTCGGGGACCAGGGAGGAGTTCGAATGGGCCGCCTCGCACGCGAGGACGGAGCTCTTCACCCTGAACAGCATCGACAGCTGCGCGGAGGCCGTCTGCCGCTACCCGGCCTACGTCTCGGTCGATCTGGACGTCATAGACCCCTCGGAGTTCCCTGGGACCGGAACCCCGGAGGCCGGCGGGGTGTCGTTCCGGGACCTTCTGGACGCGCTGCTGTGCCTCAAGGGGCTGGACGTAGTCGGGTTCGACATCTGCGAGCTCTCGCCCCACTACGACTCGTCGGGCGTGTCGACCGCGCTCGCCTGCAAACTTCTGAGGGAGATGCTGATAGCTTATTCATGATACAGCCGATTAAATTGCTATAGCACGCGCCAGCCTAAACCCGCAGGGGCAGACCGCAGGCAAAGCCTGAATAGCCAGCCGGCAGCTTATCAGCTCGAACCTCGCCGTCTGTATCCGCGGGCGTGCGTCACTCCGTCAGCGCGCGCACCTCGTCCTGGGATAGCCCGGTTATGTCCGCGACGAGCGATATCTCCATGTCGCGCGCCAGCATCCGACGCGCCGTCTCGGCTCTGCCCTTAGCTTCGCCTTCGAGTAATCCCGCAGTCCTGCCCTTAGCTTCACCCTCGGCCAAACCTTCGGCCCTGCCCTCTCGTTTGGCGCTTGCAAGCTCCGAGATGGCGTCCAGCTCGCGGCGTTCCTCCATCAGCTGTATGTACCTGTTGCGTCTGTCGGACCAGAAGTCCCTCTCCGCCTTCATTACCTCGGAAAAAACCTCGTCGCTCACCATCGACTCGGACAATATATCCACCCCCTCGCTCGTTACATAGCCTCCCCATGCCGCTAGGCGCGTCTGGGGGTCCTCCATGTCGGCCGCCCCGGTGCGGGCCCTTCGGCGGAGGTCCCTCAGAATGTCCTTCAGTTGGGGAGTTTCGATGAATATCAAAACCAGGTCCCTCGTCAGTATTTTACCACTTTTCGGATGGGAGGGGACGAAATCCCAATACCAGCCAGGCTCGCCCTTGAAGATCGGGAAGTCTAAAAGCCCTACGAATATCGTCTGCCTGATCCCGTCGTAGTCTCCGCCGCTCAGCAGTGTACGGAGGGATTGCGGAGCGCGGCAGGGTTGTTCGCACAGGATGTTCTGCGCACTTATTTGGCTGTTGCGAAATACCCCCCTCGGCAGGAGGGGGGATGACCGGAGACCAGGGGGAGTCTCCTAAGAAGCCGCTGGTTGTCCAGCCCTCAGCGGATAATGTCAGCCGTCCCCGACGGGATACCGTTTTTTTATCAGAAATTTTTTTGTTCCAAGACAGACCTTATCACGCCGTTCTCGGCGCGGAATAATAAAGTGAACTCGTAGACCGGTCCGGGGGCGGTCATTGTTCGCGGGGCGATTTTTCCGTGGGGGCACTTGAGTTCGCCCGTGACCCAGTCGGCAAAAATACCCGAGTCGGGCGCGTCCGGAAATATCGACTTGAAGGTGGCGTCCTTGAAACTTATCATGTCCATCCCGACTAAGTAGAGCTTCTCGTCCCGGATCTCCCACCTCGCTACATATCCGCGCCAACACGCCGTGTTGCGCGAGGCGTACTGCGGCCGCAGGTCCGGATGCGCCGAAAAATAAGCCTCCAGGGGCGCGCCCGCTAGCCCGTATTCACGGTCCATATACTTTATTCTGTCGAACATCTGCGTGGTCATCGGGAAAATTACCTCAGGATCTGCAGCAGGCCCTGATAGATCTGATTTGCCTGCGCCAGCATGGAGCTGCCGGCCTGGCTGAGTATGCTGAGCCTCGTGAAATTCATCATTTCCTTCGCAAAGTCGAGGTCGCGTATTCTGCTCTCCGAGGCCATGGTATTAGTCGACGCGACCGTCAGGTTGTTGATGGTGTGTTCCAGACGGTTCTGGGACGCCCCGAGGTTGGCCCTCCTGGACGAGACTGTGCTGATGGCCCTGTCGATCACGGTAACGGCCCGCGCCGCCCACTCCCTGCTGGCGACTGATACGCGATCGACGCCGAGGGCCCTCGCGCTCGCGTCCCCGAAGCTCAGGCCGAAGATCTCGCCCTCGTTGGCGCCGGTCTGCAGGACCGTGCTCCCAGAGGCGATGTGGACGATGAAGTCGGACACCCCTGCTCCGGAAAACTGAAACGTCCCGTAGCCCCCGGCGAGCGTCCCGAGGCCGTCGACGCCGAGGGCGAAGTTGTTCGCGAGCTGTATGTCGATATTTTTATGCAGAATCCCGACTATGGCGCTGCCGCTTATCCTCTCCTCCGAGACGATCGTCCTGCCGCTGTGGACGTCGGTTATTCCTACGCGATAGACCACATCCCGCGCACTCTGGATCTCAGCGAAACCGAGCGCCTTGAGCAGAGCCTCGTCGCCCGATATCGCCATCCTGCCGTCGGACCCCGCGATGTTGGAGTGGAGCAGCAGCGTCCCCGCCACGGACTGCAAAGTACCCGTCTGGGGCGCCGACGACGCGAGCATGGAGCCGCCCAGCCGGTCATCTTCGTCGTCTTCGTCGTCGTCGTCATTCGAGCCTCCACCGCCCGTT
>JAISRP010000140.1 GCA_031273585.1 Synergistaceae bacterium | reverse complement strand
CCAGGAGGAGTTCATCCGCCTGATGCACCCCCGCGCCGTGGTCCCGACGAGGCTCGGGGACACGGTAGTCGACGCCAGTGTCGTATCGGCATGTTTCGCGTTCTTCGCGGCCTACATCGCCATCTTCCTGACGGGCTTCGTCCTGCTCACATTCTTCGGGGAGGACATGCTGACCGCCTTCTCCGGGGCGGCGGCCACGCTCGGCAACGTGGGCCCCGGATTCGAGATGGTGGGCCAGTCGTCGGGGTTTGCGCTTCAGAGCACTGGCGTCAAGCTCGTCCACATGGCCCTGATGCTCTGCGGCAGGCTCGAAATTTTTACGCTGCTTGCCATCTTAACCCCGCGCTTCTGGCGAAGGTGAGCCGCCCGATATGCCGCAATTACCCACTAAAATACGGCGCAATCACTCACTATGAGATCGGATAAAAATAATATAATTTAACCGCGCGGGGTAAGCGCGCGCTCCGACGGACAAAGAGGAGGAGAGACACGTGACGGACATCATGATAGGAGGCGTCAAGTACGCCCTCACCGGGCACAACTACCCGGTATGGATTGCCGAGGCATTGTCCCCCGAGGGGGACAGGGTGGACATCGAGTACAGATTCAAGGATTTTCAGTCCTGCGAGCCGGACCTGGAGGATGGCTGCGTCAGCTGCCACACTGACGCTCCCCTTCATGGGGCCGGGGCGCCCGAGATGCCGTCGTCCGGCAAGATCCCCTGGGACGACGAGTTTTACGTGGCGGCGATACGCCGCAGCGATTCTGGCGACGTTGTTTTCCCACGCGTCATAGGGGCTGACGAGCAGGCCGCCATGATCGACATCGACGAGTGCGCGCAGATGATGACGTATGCGGATGAGTCCTTCAGGGAGCAGATCTTGAACGTGTGCGTCTCAAGACAGTCGGTCCGCCGCGAGGGCGCGCCGCCGAAGTAGCGGAGGGCAGGGGACGAACCTGACTGCCGGAGGAAACTCCGGTTTAATCGTCAAACTATATTTTACCGGTTGGGATGCGGGGCAGGGGTTTTAACCCTCAATGGACGCTCCATTGGTACGTTATCTTCGAGAGCGCTCCTGATTCGTCCAGGGTGAAGCCGAGCAGCCATGCGCCATCCCATTTATCCTCGTAGACCAGGGTCGTGCGGCCGTCATCCTCCTCCACCCGAGGATGCCCGACGACCCTCTCGATGTACGAGGCGTCGCACCAGTCCCTGCCGATAAAGAGTCCGCCGATGCCAGCGCCCTCCCTCGAAAACGTGAAACCGCCGCTCGTGTAATATTCCTCACACTCTCCGGATTCCGTGACCTCGTTCCTCTCAATGCTGACGCCATCAAACTTCTGGACTGTGCGGACCACGCGCGCGTTTTCATCCGCGCCTGCGAACTCGTTTCGTTCATTCGCCAAGGCCCGCCCCCACTTTCTCTCAGCCTCCGCTCCCTCGCCGAGGCTGAGGATGGCGCGGGATATGAACGCGATCGCCTTGGCGTCGTCGTCGCCGCTCGCATACGAGTCGTTCTGAATGACGCAGAGCTGCTCCGCCAGAGCCCAACCCACGACGGATTTATCCCGCGTTCCTCTCACTCGGAGCCACCCGGAGCCGGGCCCGCCCGGGCCCCAGCCTGTGACTTGGAAATATGAGTCCTCCGCGTTCTTCACGACGCCCGACTCCCTGTCCCGCTCCCTGTAAATAGTGACCGCATCCACGCCCTCCCTGGGCCTCGCCTCCCAGGGCAGCCCTGCCATCAGCGCCGAGGCCTGAGACTTCAGCGCGACATCCGACGCATCGACGGGGCCGTTTGCGGCATCGCTGAATTTCACCCCCGAGACCCTGGAGACGAGCTCCTCGTCGTCCAGGGAGAGGGGCGGCATCACCGCGTATGCCGCGCTGACATACATCCTGGGAGATGGTTTGCCTTCTCCGTCCGGCGAGACGATTCCGTACCAGGCCGACCCGTCGCGCGCCCTCACCAATGCGGCTGAGGCCGTAAACGTGTCTCCGTATTTGGCCTTCAGCCTGGGCCTTCCGTGGACGCCTGGCGCGTCTCGCACGTTGACGTCATTCCCCACGGTCAGTATCCGGGAAAAACCCTCGGATATCGCGTCCGAGGCTTCCTTCACATCGATCGAGGCCATGCGGGCGAGGTTGACCCACCTGCCCCCGTCCAGGACGTAGACGTACGCCATATCGACGGACTCGCCGTCGAGATATACCGCCCACCAGTCCTCCTCCTCGTTTTTTACCGACACCCCCGACAGCGACACGGCCTCCGGCCTTGTGTCGCCGCACGGCTCGCAGAGGCGTCTTGTCTCGACATGACCCTCCAGGATCTCCCGCGCGCGCAGAGCCTGCTCCCTCGTCACGTAGACCGCCTGATCAGCCGCGGCTGGGCCGCAAAAGAGCGACATGCACAGGACGGCCAGAAAAAATTTCTTCAACCGCGAGTGCGGCCCGGCGCGAGCCGCTCCCCCCACTCGTCCGGCTTGAAGCCGACGAGAACAAAGCCGTCGCCCACGAGTATCGGGCGCTTCACGAGGAGCCCGTCCGACGACAGGAGGGAAACCTGCTCCTCCTCGCTCATCCCCGGCAGCCTGTCCTTCAGCTCCAGATTTTTGTAAGAGTTGCCGCTCGTGTTAAAAAAACTCTTGAGGGGCAATCCGCTCAAGGCGCGCCATTTCTCTATCTCAGTCGCGCTCGGGTTCTCAGACTTTATGTCGCGAAACTCGTACTGAATCCCCCTCTCGTCCAGCCAGGCGCGAGCCCTCTGGCAGGTCGTGCATCTCGGGTAGCAAACGAACAACATCGCAAAAACCTCCTCTTGGGCACGCATAATCCGCCGACAGGGCCCCGATTTCGCGGCCCAAGACTCCGCCCCGGCGGGCCGGGCGTCCTACCTCATCGGCAGGTAGATGTAGAAGAGGACCGACTGATCGAGGTGCGGCTCCCTGCTGAACATCACGTTGACGTCCGTGAAGCGCCAGATATAGTCCTCCCCGACCCGGGCGGTCTCCCTCCCGTAGACGCTTGCCGCCTCATGCAGAAGCGCATCCTCGGCTTCTTTCCCCTTTGCCGTGAGCGCGCCCCGCCGAAGTTTGTCCTGAATGAACGTATACTCTATCGAGTCGAGGGTCACGCCGCCGAATATCTTCACATCCGCGCTCCTGACGTATACGGCCATGTCCCCCTCCTCGCTCCGGTAGGTTTCGACGAGGTCCGCCACCGTGCTGACGTCCTGCCCCCACCCGATCCCCATAAAATCCGACGGCTCGAGCGCCGGGTCCGCCAGGTACTCCTCCGCGCTCCCGCAGGCCGCCATCACGAGCGCAACCAGGAGGACGGAAAAAATTATTTTAGCCACTGCACACGCTCCTTCCAAGTTTCAGCGAGTACATAATATATCGAACCAGCCCGACGAGCAACATACCGCGAAAACGCAAAACAGCGCGCCTAAGCGGAGAGTATCGCTAGGGTCAGGAGTTCGCCGAGCACGGCGGCGGCCCCCAGTATGTCCCCGTTTGTCCCGCCCATGCGCTTGTTTGACCACAGGGCGAGCGCCGCGCCAGCGATTACAGCGGCGGCGGCTCCGGCAGAGGAGGCCGCGGGGGCGATTACTATGAACGGACACGCCGCAAGGATGGCCGCCAGTAGATGGGTAGA
>JAISRP010000130.1 GCA_031273585.1 Synergistaceae bacterium | reverse complement strand
TTCTTTTCTCTTCGTGGGGGGGGGGGGGGCGCGGCGCCCCCCCCCCCCCCCCGGGCGTGGGCGGCGCCCACGGTCCTCCCTCCACTCGCGCACGAACGCCGCGGTTCACCCCATGGCCCGATAAGCCAGGTTTTCAAAGCGCGAGTACTCCCTGTAAAACATGAGGTCAACCTTGCCGGTCGGGCCGTTTCTGTGTTTCGCAATGGCAAGCTCGGCCGTCGGATCGGATGAGTCCCTGTCCTGCTGATAGTAGGCCGGCCGGTATAGAAAGGCGACTATATCCGCATCCTGTTCGATCGCTCCGCTGTCCCTCAGGTCCGAGAGCATGGGGCGCTTGTCGGAGCCCCTCTGCTCGACAGCCCTCGAGAGCTGGGAGAGCGCTATCACTGGCGTTTCAAACTCCCTTGCGACGCCCTTCAGAGCCCTCGATATGTCGGATACCTCCTGCTGCCTGTTCTCAGCCCTCTTGTTGTTCACCATGAGCTGCAGGTAGTCGACTATCACCAGGCACTTATCGACCCTGTGCCTGCTGAAAAATCTTCGGCACCTCGACCTCAGGTCCAGCGTGGAGAGGGTGGAGCTGTCGTCTATGAATATCGACGCCCTGCTCAGCTTGGCGACAGCGTCCGTCAGGGAGTTCCACTGATCGCTTCTGACGTTCCCCTCCGCGGCGAGCTCCCTCAGGTTGACCCGCGCTTCGGACGAGAGCATACGGCCGGCGAGCTGCTCGGCCGACATCTCGAGGCTGAATATGAGCACCGGGATGTTCTGATACAATGCCGCGCTCTGGGCCACGTTGAGCGCGAAGGCGGTCTTGCCCATAGACGGGCGGGCGGCTATTATGTTCAGGCTCCCGGGCTGAAAACCGCCGGTCATCCGGTCGAAGTCGGTGAACCCCGACGGCACGCCGTTTGCGGTCACTCCCTCCGAGATGCCCCTCTCTATACCCTCGAACGTGCTGATTATGACGCTCGATATATCCTTCAGGCGGGACTGCGATCCATGTTTAGCAATCTCGAACACGCTCTGCTCCGCCTGAGCTAAGGCGTCCTCCGCCTCGACATCCTCGGCAAAGCCAGTCCGGGCGATGTCCGCCCCCACCCTGATCAGCTCGCGATGAACGGACTTGTCCCTCACGATGGAGCAGTGGTGCTCGATGTTGGCGGTCGTCGTGACGGCGTCCACCAGCATACCGACGAAAGAAATCCCCCCCACGCGATCCAGGAGCCCCCGCCTAGAGAGCTCCTCCTGAAACGTCAGAGAGTCCACGGCACGGTCCTTCGAGGCCATCTCCGCCATGACGCCGAACGCGAGCGCGTGTCTGGGCTCGTAGAAATCCTCGGAGGTCAGGGTCTCCACGACCAGCATCATGGCATCCCTCTCGAGAAGGCACGCCCCAAGGACCGCCCTCTCCGCGTCCAGGTTGTTGGGGGGAATGCGCTCCGCTCCCCTGCCTCCGGACGTGTCCGACAAATCTATTCAGCCTCCACCGACAGGGTGAGCTCCACCTCGACCCCTCCGTGAAGCCTTATCCTGAAGGGATACATGCCGAGCTGTTTTATCTGCTCGTCGAGCCTGATATCCTTCTTGTCCACCTCGACGCCGTGCTGCTCTGCGATCGCTGAGGCGAGCTGCGCGCTCGTCACGCTGCCGAACAGCCTGCCCTCGTCGCCGGAGCTCATCAGGACCCTGACCTTCTTGCCTCCGATCTTCTTCTTCGTCTCGATGGCAGCCCTCCCGAGCCGCTCCTCCCTGTTCCGCTTCGCCCTCTGCTGCTCCTCCCACTCCTTGAGCTTGCCGCCGGTTCCCTCGACCGCCAGCCCCTTCCTGAGCAGGAAGTTGCGGGCGTATCCGTCGGACACCTCGACCAAGTCCCCCTTGCCGCCGACTTTGTTGACGTCCTGAATAAGAATGACCTTCACTGAGGTTTCCCCCTAACCCTTTTTCTCAAGTCGAATCCCATGTCGAAAATTCCCACAAGCATACACATATGGCCCAGTATGGGCACAAGCGGCGTCAACGCCGCCAGGGTTATCCTCAAAAATCTTGGAACCCCTCTCTGCCCTAAGATGTAGTAGGAAACTGAGAGACCCTGAACGATGAACAGGGTCCTAGTGGCGACGTTCAGATTTGCACCGACCTGCTTTACGATGTACAGGTCCGGCCTGCTCCTGGAGATAAGGTCGCAGACAATCCCAACGACGAACGCGAACAGTATGTTCCTCGGAAACGACCAGTTCCAGAATGGCGGAAGGGAGAAGAAGGGCTCGTTTCCCCTCCTCCTCTCTATGTATGACGAGAGCGAGCAGCACGCCATGACCTCCGCCGCGGAGAAGAGTATCATGGTATAGGGTATCAGCATTATCGCGCTGTTCACCGTCTCGGTCATGATCTCCCGGAACTTCAGCGCGTCTCCGCCGGTGAGGGTCGACAGTCCGGAGCCGCTGAAGGCTATGATGTACCTCTCCATCTCGGCTGCGTCCGGGGCCAGAAAGTTGAGTCCGGTCAGCCTCCACGCGGCAAGCGCCGCCATGACCTTGAAGGCGAGCGATATGACTATCCCAGCAAGCAGAATATCCGAGCGCCCCTTTACCCTGTTAGACAGCCATCCCGTCAGCGCCCCAGGCGCCCAGAAGGCGAGAAGGCATATCGCGGCGAACGTCGGAGGCAGGAGCAGGGAGAGCAGCATCGACACAGCCATGCCGCAGGACATAGACCTCCAGGGGCCGCGAATATGCGACATCAGGAGAGCCGGACACTGATACAACAGCATTGCCGGGATCGTCAGCACCGGCACAATCGCGCCAGTCACGAAAATGAGACATCCTGCCGCCGTGCATATTATCCAATCTCTCAAACCAGCGTTGACATGCATCCATGATCTCCGGGCAACCGTGACAGGGAATAGCCCCGGGGAAGGGCTGATTTAGCGCGAGAGGCCCGAAGGGTAAAGGTTAAAACCCCCGCCATCTCCGCATCCTCAAACGACGGAATGCCGCCAGGGCGATTGAATCAGCGTTTCCCCGGCCCTCCCCCGTCAGAAAAACCCTAGTCAGAGGTGAAGGGAAGGAGGGCCAGGAACCTCGCCCTCTTTATGGCTCCGGTCAACTGCCTCTGATGCTTTGCGCATGTTCCCGTGACGCGCCTGGGTATTATCTTTCCCCTGTCAGTTATATATCTGCGAAGTTTTTCGGTTTCCTTGTAGTCCACATGAGCTATCTTATCCACGCAGTAGTGACACACCTTCGGCCGACGCTTGCGGCGTTTCCTGAATTGATTATCCATAGATGGAACCTCCCCGATCGATCTTAATTCACCCGAGCGTTCAAACTCAAGGAAGGGCTGTCTTATCGCGCCGGACCTGGAGGGTAATGATTAAAACCCGATAACCCAGGCATCCGCGAACGGCAAAATGCCGTCTCCGCAATTAAGTCAGCGTCTCCCCGAGGAACGCTAAAACGGGACCTCCACGTCCCCAGTCCCCTCGCCTGGGTCCCCCAGCTCCGCGAAATCGAGGGGAAAGCTCTCCTCGAAATCTATCTCGTCCCTGAGGCTGCCGACATCGGCGCTGCCGTAGGATGGGGCCTGTGATTGCCCGCGAACCGGCGGGGAACTCCTCGTCTGCGTCTGCTGGGGGCGCGGGGCCGGAATCTCGCCGAACTCGTCATCCCTCCGCCCGCCAGGCAGCATCGTAAGGTTCTCCGCCACCACTTCAGTGACCCACTTGTGGACGCCCGTCTTAGGGTCGTCATAATCCCGAACCTGCATTCGCCCCTCAACGAGAACCGGCTTCCCCTTGCGGAGGAACCGATCGCACACGTCCGCCAATGCCGCCCACGCCACCACCACTATGAAGTCGGTCTGGCTCTGGAGTTCGCCCGTGAGCTTGTTCTTCCACTGGCGGCCGACCGCGACAGTGATGCGCGCGACCTTCTGTTTGTTGGGCGTATGCCTGATATCCGGGTCACGCGCCAAGTTGCCCATCAGAATTACCTTGTTAAATCCCCTCGACATGGCTATACCCTTCTACTCTTCATCGGTCGCCACGACGAGATGCCTGATAACCTGAGGTCTCAAACTCAGCACGCGGTCAAGCTCGCGTATCTGATCAGGCGGCATCTTCATGGTAATAAGCGTGTAGAAACCGTCCTGCTGCTTCTTGATCGGATACGCCAGGCGCTTCTTGCCGCCACAGAGGTCGATCTTCTCGACCTCCGCGCCCAGCCCGCGCACGACCTCCGCGATCTCCTCCGCCGACGCCTTATGGTCCTCGATATCGGCAGTCAGGATGACGGTCAATTCGTAATGTCGCACGTACGTCACCTCCTCCCCCCGGTCTGATGAGCCTAAGTACACGGCTCCACGGCCTCTTCATTTTGAAGAGGCAGGGATAACAGCAAATTATTATATCCCCACGTCAGTCTTTTAGCAAGCTGTCCTCAGAAATTATCTCTATTCTGTATATTTTCTCGCCTGACTTTACCAGGTTGAACTCCTCCCGCGCGAGAAACGCTATTCCGGATGGGGTCTGATAGTAGCTGATCTTCTCCTGAATCTCCTGATTGCGCCTCGTCAGCTCGACCAGCTCCTCCATCCTCGAGTCCAGCGAGGCGGCGAGGCGGTCGATCCTGTGGAGCTCCTTGAAAAAAGTCACGACGGTCGCCGCCACGATGAAGGTCACAACCGCATAGAACAGCACCCAGCGCAGCTTAGGCACGTTACATCCTCTCGGGCGCGCGTATGCCCAGCATACGTAGCGCGTTGCCTATGGTTATGCGGGCCGCATCCACCAGGATAAGCCTCGACTTCATGAGCCGCTCGTCATCCACGAGCACCTTGAGGGTGTTGTAGAAGGAGTGGAACGCCTCCGAGATGCTGGTCGCGAAGTACGCTATCCGATGGGGCTCAAGGTTCTCCGCCGCCTTTAAAACCTCCTCGGGGAATCGTGATATTTCCTTTACGAGGCGCGCTTCCGCCTGGTGAGTGAGCAGGTCGAAGTCGGCGTCCTCCGCCCGCGGCGCCGTTACGCCCTTCGCCTCCGCCTCCCTCAGTATGCTGCTGATCCTGGCGTAGGCGTACTGCACGTAGTAAACCGGATTTTCGGAGGACGTGCGCTTGGCCACCTCGAGGTCGAACTCGAGGTGAGAGTCGCACTTTCTGTTGACGAATGAAAATCGCGACGCGTCCCTGCCCACCTCGTCCATGACCTCCCTCAACGTGACGAATGTCCCGGCTCGCTTCGACATCGACACTGGCACGCCGTTTCGGAGCAGGCTGACGAACTGTATCAGCATCACCTCCAGGCTCTCATCCGACTCGCCCAGGGCCTTGTTCACGGAGCGAATCCGCGGGACGTACCCGTGATGATCGGCCCCCCATACGTATATCAGAAAGTCGAAGCCCCTCTCGTACTTGTTCTGCAGGTAGGCGATATCGGACGTGAAATATGTCGGAACGCCGTTGTTCCTTATCATGACCCTGTCCTTGTCATCTCCGAAGGAGGTCGAGCGGAACCACACCGCCCCATCCTGATCGTAGGCGTAGTCCCGCCCCTTGAGGCGTTCTATCGTCCTCGGCACGAGGTCGTCGTCGTACAGAGACTTCTCCGAGAACCAGACGTCAAACTCGACTCCGAAGTCCGACAGGTCGCGCCGTATCATGCCGAGCACCGACCTGGCGGTCTCGTCCCTGAAAAACGGCAGGGTCTCGCCGAGTGGCTTATCGGCCAGGGATTCGCCGTGTTCCGCGAGTATCCTGCCCGCTATCTCGTCGATGTAGTCGCCCGGATATCCGTCCTCCGGAAACGGAGCGGCCTCCTCGCGCCCCAGGCGCGCGAAGTATCTGGACTGCGTCGACTTCCCCAGGTTATCCATCTGAAGCCCGGCGTCGTTGATGTAATACTCGCGCTCGACCTCCCAACCGGAAAATTCCAGCACGGAGGACATGACGTCGCCGACCGCAGCTCCCCTGCCGTGCCCCAGGTGTATTGGCCCCGTCGGGTTCGCGCTGACAAACTCCACCTGAACTCTTCTCGACGCGCCGGTTTCATTGCGGCCATAGTCGCTCCCCAGGGATACCGCCCTGCCTATGACGTCGGCGATCCAGTTTGCGGATAGCTTGAAGTTTATGAAGCCCGGAGGGGCCACCTCTATGGACTCGATATCCGCCCCCCTGTCGATCGCGCCGGCTATCTCCGCAGCCAGGTCGATCGGGCGCGCCCCAAATAGCTTCGCCAGCTTCATCGCGGAGTTCGTGGCCCAGTCCCCCTGATTCTCGCGCCTCGGACGCTCCAACAGCACCGCATAGCCCTCCGGCAGCCGGACTCCCTTAGACGAAGCGATCACGCGCAGCGCGTCCAACACCTTCGACGCGAGCAGTTCCTTTCTTTCCTCCATGTATCCGACCTCCGGGTGGCTCGTAATTTAATTTTCTGCAGAATGATCATCATGCGGACAGAACCTTGGGGCTCCGCCCCAAACCCCGCCAGGGAGCCAGC
>JAISRP010000071.1 GCA_031273585.1 Synergistaceae bacterium | reverse complement strand
ACCCCCGTTCTCGTTTTTTTGATTTTCGCCCGCAGGGCGAAAATCAAAAAAAGCGTATAGGGTCCAGGGAGCTGCGCTCCCTGGCGGGGTTTGGGGCGGAGCCCCAAGGTCCTGCCTGTGGACTCATGAAAAAAGGCATCGTTGTAAAAATCACGAATCGTCATAGAGGCCGCATGTCCTGACCGTTAAAACCGATAGGGGAGATCGATTGGGGGTTCATATAGAAAAACCCCCTGCCGTTCGCAGGGGGCGTTTCAAACATGACGGAAATCACTCGCCCCAGTGGGGCTCGTCGACCAGAGATCTTGCGCCGTCACGGTACGCGGCCAGGGCCTCCGCCGAGCTGTCGATCTCGAGCGTCGAGGGGCTTCCGTCCGGCCTTAGTTTTTTGTTCCACCAACTAACCGCTCTTATCCGAGGGTAGCGGGCCCCGGTCACGGAGCCGAGCGCCTCCGCGATCCACGCGGCTTTGTCGCCGGCCTTGGGGCTGTCGGAGACGCCTAATTCCAGCAGCGCGATGGGCCTTGTTGGGGAGAGAGCGCAGAGCCCGGGATAGACCCTTTTCATAATCCTGTCGAACGGCTCGGCTGGCTCGTCGCCCCTCAGCCTGCCGTAGACGCTGACTCCAATCCAGTCGACCCAATCGTCGCCGGGGTAGTAGTTTGAGGCGTAATTCCACGCCTCCTTCGGCGAGCCGTTCGACGAGATGTGGAAAACCCACGTGACGTCGATTGCACCGCCCGCCCGGAATATATCCGCCACTCGCCTGTAAGCGTCCCTGAATCTCTCCGGCCCGTCGGGTTTTCCGCGCTCGCCGTACCGGTCCTCCGAACGGCCGTTCCACGCCCCGCTCCACGGGAACCATGAGCCGTTAGCCTCGGGGCCGAACTCCATCATTATGGGAAAACCCAGCGATGCGGCCTCTTTCGCGCTCCTGCGAAGGTCCGCGTCGAAGTCGCCCCTCAATATCCGCTCCAGCGTGTAGACCCGCTCCGCCCTCCCTTGCTCGGGCGCGCTCCACGGCATGATTCCGACCAGCGGAACGATCCCCTTTCCGTGAAGGATCCGGCAGGCCTCCGCCGGAAAATTGACCCCGCCGAACCAGTTGAAGCTCACGTAGGACCATACGATTTTTTTCCCCGACAGGGCGACGAACGAGTCGATCTCGTCCGCGTCAACCGCGTCGTCATAAGGTCCAAAGTAGGGGTGAGCCGAGTGGTACGCGCCCTCCGCCGGGGGCGGCAGTTTTATGCCTGAGCCCGCCGCGGCCTGCCGGGGAAGCTGCGCCAGGAGAAGGAAAAAAACGAAAAACGCCGCCGCGGCCGGAGCGCGAACTGCGATCACCGCTTGGCTCTCGCACAGCGCCATACGTAAACCACGATTACAACGGCGCAGAAGCCCACCAGCGCCTGTGTGACGATATGCAGAGCCCTCGACGTCCCCCCCGCGTCCCCTCCGAGGCAGTAGCCGATCAGAGTCAGAGCCGTCACCCATATTCCGCTGCCAAGCCCCGTGAAGACGCAGAACTTCACCAGGTTCATCCTAGCAAGCCCGGCCGGCAGCGAGACGTACTGCCTTATCACCGGCAGCAGGCGGGCGGTGAACGTGCTTACGTGCCCGTGCTTTCCGAAGAAGGCCTCAGCCCTGTCCAGCGCCTCCGGCGACACCCTGAAGTATCGGCCGTAACGCTCGAAGAAGCGCCTCCCCCACCTGACGGCGATCCAGTAGTTGAAGAGCGCCCCAAACAGGCTGCCGATCACGCCGCACAGGATGACCGGCAGCAGGCTCATCTCGCCCCTGTTCGCCAGATACCCCGCCGGGGGCATGACAACCTCGCTCGGGAACGGGAAGAAGGACGACTCGAGGAACATGAGCATGATCACGCCCGGATACCCCATCGCCCCGATCACGCCCACCAGCCACTCAACCAGAAGATGAAACAAATCGATACAAAACTGCGCCGCTCCGCCAACGATCGCCGACATCTCAGTCAAAAACACGCCCCCCGCAGCATAACCTAACTCGCCCGATGAGCAATAAGATACCACATTTGTATATACTCAGCTTATGCCCTTTACGAACCTCTCCATGGTGTCGCCCAGCAGGTCCAGGAGCGCATGTTTTGTCCTGTCGATCCGATGCGGCGAGGAGTGCTTCCTGACCCTGCTCGCAACTATCATGCCGAGGTTCCAGAGCATCGTCATCTCGCCGGGCGTCCATGTCCTCTCCCTGTTGTGGGCGCACCCCACGAAGCCTATCAGGTCATCGCCGTCCCATATTGGAAACAGGGCGGCGGATTTTATCTGACGGTCCTCCAGGACTTCGTACAATTCACCGCCAATTCCTGACGCATCGGACGATAAAATCATCCCGTCGCGCCTGAAGCGGCTCGACATGCCCTGGGACAACCGCCTGGCGCTCACGTTCACCGGAGTCCTCCTGTGAGGCTCGGGTACGCTGTCGCACCACTCGTACCTGTTCATGAAGGCGGTCCCCTCCGCGTTAACGAGGATAAAAGCCCTGTTCACGCCGAAGCTCCTGCCGACGGTCTCGAGCACGTCATAAAATGCTCCGTCCGCGTCGTGGGCGGAGAGGATTATGCTGAGACACTTTCCCCGCAGGTCGAAGGGCTTCTTCGACGACGCGTAGACCTTGACGAGGTTGTCTATCATGTGCCCCCCGCCGCGGCGCCGCGGCTCGCCGGCCCCAGCTCCCGGAGCGGGGGGACCGCTAACCTTCCGGACGTCCGCCGCGATCTGTTCATGGTTCAGCGCCGACTCGCTGAACGTCTGGATGAAGTTTGAGATGCGCCGGAAATCAGCCATGCTCATCACCGGCAGGCGGTCCAGCATCCGCGACGCCTCGGACTCGGAAATCCGCATTCGGGACGACAGGGATCCTGCGATATCGGCGATTGAATCCGTGCCCGCGAGCTCCTTTATCCGGATTTGCCCCACGGCCCAGCTCGCCAGGTATTTTCCGTCGAACGTTATGGGGATTGCGGCAGTCGAGAACCCCGTGTGGGGACAGAGGGACAGGGCCGTCCTCATCGTCCTGCGGCTTTGAGCTAGCATCTGCAGCCTGTCGAAGTGACAGTCGCTCGACCAGGTCTCCGAGCAGTAGAAGAACTCGCAAAATCCGCCCCAGTTACTGGGGTACGTCACAGAGCATCCGTCCTGGTCTACGATCACGGCGGTGAACCCGATCGCATCCGCGAACGAGTCCTGCATCTTTTGAATGTCATTTATGGGGAGCAGATCTGTAAGTTTACAGGTGGCATCCATCGCAATCAGCACCCCTATACGCGGCAGGCGGAGTCGCTTCATCAGATGACCGCCGAATCTCCACGAAATTCAAACCGGCCGGACCGACACTGCAGCGTCAAGCGCCGCAGAATCAGTGCCGGAATCGATCCATCAAACATTAAATTAACCCCGAGCCAGATTATATACTGCAAAAACTGCAATAAAAACAGTAAAAATACCACATATTATCTGATCGCAGCCCGCTCTCGCAGGCCGATTCAAAACATTCGCTTCTTCCACAGAAGGATTGTCGCGGCTATTGTCAGCACGGTCGCCAATATCATCGCGTATGCAAAGCCGACTCCGTTGCCCTGCCACGGGACGGGGACGTTCATCCCGAAAAAACTGGCGATCATGGTTGGAATCGCCATCACGATCGTCACCGACGCCAGGAACTTCATTACGATGTTCAGGTTGTTCGAGATGACGGACGCCATGGCGTCCAT
>JAISRP010000052.1 GCA_031273585.1 Synergistaceae bacterium | reverse complement strand
ATGACTGAGTTTATCGGGGGAGAATTTTCGGGCCATGCCTAGAGGGGGTTTTATGCTTGAACTTTCAGGAATTGATAATGCGTCTCGAGGGCTTCTGGACGAGCCGGGGATGCGTGTTGCAGCAGCCCTATGATATCGAGGTGGGCGCCGGCACCATGAACCCCGCCACGACGCTCAGGGTGCTGGGTCCTGAGCCGTGGAGGGTGGCGTATGTGGAGCCCTCCCGCAGGCCGACCGACGGCAGGTACGGCGAAAACCCGAACAGGTTGCAGCATTACTACCAGTATCAGGTGATACTGAAGCCATCGCCGGACGACGTGCAGGACATCTACCTGGACAGCCTGAGGGCGCTGGGGATAGATCCGGCCGAGCACGACATACGGTTCGTAGAGGACGATTGGGAGAACCCTACCACGGGGGCGTGGGGGCTTGGGTGGGAGGTCTGGCTGGACGGGATGGAGATAACCCAGTTCACGTACTTCCAGCAGCTCGGCGGCGTCGACATGGAGCTGGTTCCGGCCGAGATCACGTATGGGCTGGAGCGCATCGCCATGTACGTGCAGAGGGTGAACAACGTATATGACCTGGAGTGGGTCGGAAACGTCAAGTACGGCGACGTCCATCACCGCTCCGAGGTGGAGGGTTCGACCTACAACTTCGAGATAGCCGACACCGACATGCTGTTCAAGCTGTTCGGCATGTACGAGGCGGAGTCGCGGCGGACGATCGAACGCGGCATGGTGCTTCCTGCCTATGACTACGTCCTCAAGTGCTCCCACGCCTTCAACGTGCTGGACGCCCGCAACGCGATAAGCGTCACGGAGCGCACGGGTTACATAGGGCGCGTGAGGGCGCTCGCCGGCGCCTGCTGCAGGGCTTACCTCGAGCAGCGCCGCGACATGGGGTATCCCCTGATCGGCAAGTTTGACGGGGCGGAAGGGGGCGACGTGAGATGATACTGCGGGACCTTCTGCTGGAGATAGGCGCGGAGGAGATACCGGCGGGCTTCATGACGCGGGCGATAGGCGAGCTGGACGGGCTTGCGCGCGCCGGTCTGTCGGAGATGCGGGTGCAGTACGGCGAGATAAAGGTGACGGGCACGCCGCGCCGCATCGTGCTGTACGTGAAGGACCTGGCCGACAGGCAGGAGGACTTCGAGGAGACAGTAAAGGGGCCGCCCAGGACCCAGGCGGTCGACGCCGGCGGCGAGTACACTAAGGCCGCGCTCGGATTTGCCAAGAGCAGGGGCGTCGGCGTCTCCGACCTCAGGTTCGAGGAGGTGCGGGGGGTGGAGTACCTGCACGCCGTCATAAGGGAGACGGGCAAGCCCACGAGGGAGCTGCTTCCCGATTTTCTCTCGGGGATGGTCAGGAAGCTCGTGTTCCCGAAAAACATGTACTGGAGCAGTCCCTCCGTGAGGTTTGCCCGCCCGGTTCGCTGGATCGTGGCCCTCTGGGACAGTGAGATAATACCGGTGTCGTTCGGCGATATAAACAGCGGGGGGGCGAGCTCGGGGCATCGCTTCATGGGGTCTCCGTCGGTTGCGATTCCAAACGCGTCCGATTACGAGGCCATAATGGAGCGCGAGTTTGTAATAGTAGATCACGAGCGGCGCAAGGGGATGATCCGGGACGGCGTCTCCGCCATCGAGCGGGAGATCGGCGGGGTATGCGACGACGACCCGGACCTCCTCGAGGAAAACGCGCAGCTCGTGGAGTACCCCGTGCCGTTCCTCGGCTCGTTTGAAGAGTCCTTCCTCGACATACCGGAGGAGGTGCTGATCGCCACGATGAAGAAAAATCAGCGGTACTTCCCGGTGAGGGACTCATCCGGCAGGCTGATGGCCCACTTCGTCGGCGTCAGCAACAACAGGGCGCTGGACATGGGCGTCGTGCGCGACGGCAACGAGCGGGTACTCAGGGCCCGCCTGTACGATGCCGCCTTCTTCTGGAAGGAGGACCGATCCCGCTCGCTGGAGTCCCGACTGCCGGAGCTCGGGAAGGTGCTGTACCAGGAGAGGCTCGGGTCCGTCCGCGACAAGTGCGAGCGCGTCCGCAAACTCTGCTCCTGGCTGGTCGGCGAGCTCGGGTTGGGGGACATCGGGGGTCTGGTGGACAGGGCCGCGGTGCTGTCGAAGGCCGACCTCGTGACGGGCATGGTGTTCGAGTTTCCCGAGGTGCAGGGCGTGATGGGGCGCGAGTACGCGCGCCGGGAGGGCGAGCCTGAGCCCGTCGCGGCTGCCCTGTACGAGCAGTACCTCCCGAGGTTCGCCGGCGACGAGCTGCCGCGGGGACGGGAGGGCGCCATCCTTGGAATATGCGACAGGGCGGACTCCATAATAGGCATTCACAAGGTCGGCCTGCCGCCCACCGGCTCGCAGGATCCTTACGGCCTTCGCAGGGCCGCAAGGTGCATAAACGAGATACTGTGGGGGCTAGAGCTGGACGTTAACTTTGGCGCGCTCCTGGAGAGGGGGGCGGAGCTGCTCGGCGCGGACGGTCCGACGATGAAAAATGTCGAGGCGTTCTGCCGCCAGAGGCTGCATAATCAGCTCCGCGAGCGCGGATACGGGCACGGCACGACGAGCCTCGCGGTGGGCTCCATGTTCGGGAGGCCGCTTCAGGCCCATAGGATGCTGCAGGCGTTCGAGGAGGCCAGCGGCTCAGACTGGTTCGAGTCCCTGGTGGTGTCGGCAGTTCGCGTGAGCAACATCCTGAACAAGCTGCCGGACGACGAGCGCGGCTCGATAAAACTGAACGAGTCGGCGCTCGGAACGGCGCCGGAGAGGGAGCTCAAGTCGGCCCTTGACGAACAGGGGCGGGAGGTCCGGGCCGCGCTTGCCTCATACGACTGGAGGGCCGTCTGCAGGTCTCTGTCGAACCTCTCGCCGGCGATATCGAATTTCTTCGAGGGGGTAATGGTGATGGACGCCGACCCGACCGCCAGGGGGAACAGGCTGGCGCTGCTCGAATCGTGCAGGGAGCTCTTCGATTCGATAGGGGATTTTTCGCTCATAAAACAGGGCTGAACGATCCTGCCCCGTTTCAAATCGATGTTTATAGTTTATAATCTGACCGACGTGCGCGAGTATGACGGCGCGATGCCGGCAACGAGAAGACACGAATCGCCGGAGTGGCTGCTGGAGAGGTGAGGCCCTGTGTTTGGGATGGGGAAGGATATAGGCATCGACCTGGGGACCGCTACGGTCCTGATTTTTATAAAGGATAAGGGGGTTGTCCTCAGGGAGCCGTCCGTTGTGGCCATGGATCAGAACAGCGGCAGGATACTGGCCGTCGGCGACGACGCCAAGCTGATGCTCGGCAAGAACCCGGGGAACATCGTGACTGTCCGCCCGCTGAAGGATGGCGTCATAGCGGACTACACCATGACCGAGGTCATGCTGAGGCTCTTTATAAAGAAGGTAACGTCGGGGATAGAGCGCATCATGCGGCATCGCGTGATGATATGCGTGCCGTCCGGGGCGACGGACGTCGAGCGGAGGGCCGTCCTCGAGGCGGCGCTCGAGGTCGGGGCCAAGGAGGCCTACCTCATAGAGGAGCCGATGTCGGCCGCGATAGGGGCCGGGCTGGACATAGCGGAGCCGCGGGGGAACCTAGTGGTCGACATAGGGGGCGGCACGACGGATGTGGCCGTCATCTCGCTGGGCGGGATAGTCGTCTCGGAGTCGCTCAGGGTTGGGGGCGACAGGTTCGACGAGGCCATAATCCGCTACGTCAGGAAGCAGTTCAACCTAGCCATAGGCGAGCAGATGTCCGAGAGCCTCAAGGTGAAGATAGGGACCTGTTTCCCCGGCATAGCTGATGAACTCAGCATGGACATAAGGGGCAGGGACCTCATCCAGGGACTGCCGCGGCAGGTGACGATAACGAGCACTGACGTGTCGAAGGCGATCGAGGAGTCGATAGGACTCATAATAAATGGAATAAGACGCGTGCTGGAGCTAACGCCGCCGGAACTCGCAGCCGATATTATAGACAGGGGAGTTATCCTCACTGGTGGAGGAGCGCTCTTGCGAGGACTGCCGGAGCTTGTCACGCAACAGACCGAGATAGAGACGCTTGTGGCCGAATCCCCGATGGAGTGCGTTGCGCTCGGAACGGGAAAGGCCCTTCAGACTCTGGACAAGTTCAAGGAATCCGGCACGATCCTG
>JAISRP010000026.1 GCA_031273585.1 Synergistaceae bacterium | reverse complement strand
GGGGTGGGGGGGGGCCCCCCAAGGTTTTGCCCTGGGCCGTAAGATGAGCGGGGCGGAGCCGATGCCGTACTTGGCATTCGGTCCGCCCCGCTCGAGATAAGCGTATTTATATTTCTACTCCTCGGCCTCCGACTGAGCCTCGTCCTCCCGCGCCTTCAGGAAGTCTCCGACCGTGACGGACATCTCCTCGGTCGGGATCTGGGGCGGACGGTGGTCCCTGCCCTGCCTGCGCTCGCCGTCATCCCTGCGCGGCTTGCGCTCCTGGGACGGGGAGCCCTCATCCCTTGGACGCCTTTCCTCGTCAGGCTGCAGGGCCTTGATGCTGAGGCGTATCCTCCTCGTGGTCGGGTCAACCTCCAGGATGCGGGCTGTGATCTCCGAACCTACCTGCAGGACGTCGCCCGGCTTCTCGACCCTCTGACGGCTGAGCTGGGATATGTGAATGAGGCCCTCGACGCCCGGCTCCAGCTCGACAAACGCGCCGAAGTCGGCCAGGCGGATCACCTTGACGTTCACGTCCTGGTCCTTCGCGAACCGGCTCTCGATGTCCTGCCACGGATCGTTCAGCTGCTTGTAGCCGAGGCTGATGCGGCGGTGCTCCATGTCGACCTCGAGTATGACCACCTTCACCTTCTGGCTGCGCTTCAACACTTCCTTCGGGTGCTTTATGCGGCTCCAGCTCAGGTCTCCGATGTGGATGAGGCCCTCGACGCCCGGCTCTATCTCCACGAACGCGCCAAAGTCGGTCAGGTTCGTCACTGTGCCCTCCGTCTCGGCGTCCTTGGGCCAGCGATCCGCGACGGAGTTCCACGGGTCGTCCAGCGTCTGGCGGATCGAGAGGGATATCCTGTTCTTCTCGCGGTCTATCCTGATGACCTTCACCTTGATCGTGTCGCCCTTGGCCACGATGTCCTTTGCCTTGGCGTTGCGCTGCCAGGCGAGCTCCGTCACGTGGACGAGCCCCTCTATCACCCCGAGGTTGACGAAGACGCCGAAGTTGGTGATGCTGCTGACCTCGCCCTCCATGATGTCGCCCTCGTGAACGTTCTCATAGAACTTCTCGCGCTCCGCGCCAAGCTCCTCCTCGAGGATCGAACGGCGGGAGAGGACGAAACGCCGTTTGCTGCGCGTCCGTTCGATGACTTTCACCGGGAACGTCTGATCGATGAGCCGGCCGGGGTTCACGCCCCTGCCCTCCTCCGCCAGGTGCGATATGGGGATAAAGCCCTCGAGTCCGAAACAGTCCACGATGAGGCCGCCCTTAACCTTGCGGAGCCCCCTCACCTCGACGATCTCGCTCCTCTCGAGTTCCTCCTCGAGCCGGTTCCACCTCTCGTCGAATTCACAACGCCAGCGGCTCAGCGTGAGCTGGGCTTCCTCTCCCTGGCTGATATTCGTGACCTGGACGCGGACCTTTTCTCCCACGGCGGGCTCAGGGGTGGACTCCACCAGGACGCGATGCGTCCACTCCTTCTGCGGGAGGAAACCCTCGCATTTATAGCCCACATCGACAAGCCAGCCGTCATCCCGGGCATCCACGACGGTGCCCTCGACCACCTTGCCGCGATGGAGATCCTCGAAGCCGCCCATCTGCTCCATGATGCTCTCCATCGTCTCCTCCACCACGGGGGTATCCTCAATCGTCCTGCCAGCCTGGACCTCGCCAGCCACCGGTTCCTGCGTTGTCAATTCTTCATTGCGGATCTCATCCACCATACCGTCAAAGCCTCCTCGGACCTACAGCCTCTTTAATTTTCCTGTTAAATCGTTTATGAGCCAGTCGGGGGTGCTTCCCCCCGCGGCCACTCCAATTGACCCCTTCCCGGACGCCCACCCCCAGTCGATTTCCGCGGATCGCTCTATCCACAAGGTGGAGACGCCCAATGATTCGGCTATCTCCACGAGCTTCCCCGTGTTTGCGCTGTCCTTCCCTCCGAGGACGATCAATCCATCCACCAGGGCGGACATGCGCCTGATTGATTCCTGTCTCTCTATCGTTGCGCGACAGATGGTATTATATACCTTAATCTCCCCGGCATGAACCACCAGCTTTGCCACAAGCGCCGCAAGCGCCGTCTCCATCTGGGTGGTCTGGCTCAGAACGCCCAGCCTGCCGTACCTGGCGTCATCTCCGATGTCGTCCGCGGACGATACCACCATTGACTCGCCGTCTATGTAGCCCAGTATCCCCCTGACCTCCGGGTGCCGCGAGTCGCCCAGGACCACGACGAGGTATCCCTCGCGGACGAGCGACTCGGCCCTCTCCTGGGCGATCCTGACGAAGGGGCAGGTCCCATCCACCACAACTCCTGCGCGGGCGTTCAGCTCGTCATGCTCCGCGTGCGGCGCACCGTGCGCGCGAATAAAAGCCACCGCGCCCTCCGGAACATCCGATGCGCGCTCCACGAGCCTCAAACCGAGATCAGCGAGACGTTCGACTTCCGGTGGGTTGTGAATAGGACTGCCTAGGGAGTATGTCGTTCCGTATTTTGTCAACGCATCTTCGAGCTGACCTATTGCCCTCCTCACTCCGAAACAGAGCCCGGTCGGGCTTGCCACCAAAAGGTTCACCTGGAACCATCCTCCATGCCCGAGCCCCGGACGCCCTCTCGCACCCTCCGCTCCATGTCGTCCACGACGATATCCGCAGACATTTCTGAAACATCATACCATATAATTGGGGAAAATTGTCTGAACCATGTCATTTGTCTTCTTGAAAATGCTTTAGTCGATTTTATGTCGCCAGCAAGCGCGTCCTCCAGCGAAATTTTTCCATGAATGAAATCCGCGAGCTCGCGGTATCCAAATCCCCTGAGCGCCGGAAGATTTCTCGAGTATCCGTTATCCAACAGCCAGCGAACCTCCTCGGGGTAGCCGGAGCGGAACTGAGACGAGGCCCTGCGCTCTATGGCGTCGTAGAGGGCCGCCCGCTTAGACGTTACGCCGAAGTATTCGATGCGGCACTGGGCGCCCATCTTGCCCGACTCCGCGTAAAGCTCCGTGGCGGTCCTGCCCGTGAGCTTGAATATCTCCAGGGCCCGTATGATGCGCACCCTGTCGTTTGCGTGAATCCGAGCCGCGCTCGCCGGATCGACCTCCGCTAAGGCGGAGTGCAGGAACGAGAGCCCCAGCTCCTCCGACGCCGCATCGAGATCGCCTCGCACGGTCTCGTCGCTTGGCAGCGACTCGGATAGCATATTTCCCTCGAGCGCCCTGTAGTAGAGCGGGGAACCTCCGGCCAGCAGCGGGACCTTCCCCCTGGCCCTGATCCTGGCTATCGCGTCCCTGGCCCGCAGGACGAAATCGGCGGCCGTGAAGACCTCGTCCGGGTCGGCCACGTCGATCATGTGGTGGATTACGAGTTTCCTGTCGTGAGGCGATACCTTGTCGGTCCCGACGTCCAGGTACCTGTAGACCTGCCTCGAGTCGACGGAAATTATCTCGGCCCCCAGCCTGCGCGACAGCTCGAGGCTTATCCGGGTCTTTCCGGCGGCGGTCGGCCCAACTATCGCGTGTACGACTCCCCCGGCGCCAGGCGCGGCTCGCTTCGTCACCGTTCGAACCAACTCTTGAGCTTGTCCCCCGCCAGGAATATGGTCGTGGGCCTCCCGTGTGGGCAGCTGTAGGGGGACCGGCATCGCTCGAGCCTGCCGAAGAGCGCGAGCGCCTCCTCGCGCCCAAGGGACTCTCCCAGCTTTATCGCGTCCCGGCAGGCGGTCCTGGCCCAGCGCCACCAGACCTCTCTGTCGCGCTTTGACGGGTCGTCCTCCTCCTCTATGCCCCTTATCGCGGCCCGCAGCATCTCGACCGGGGACAGGCGTCCGAGACCCCGCAAGACCGGGACCGAGAGCATCACCGCGTCCTCCGGCTCGTTGCCGTCGTCCCCGGGCAGCCTGAAGGTAAAGCCCATGCGGGAGAGCTCCTCCCTGTGAAGCGTCACCGCGGCCGTTACAGCGCGGGGGATCTCCTGCTCGAAGATCATCCTCTGCGTCTCGATCCCGCCGCCCGCGAACGAATCCTCTATCTGCTCGTAGAGTATCCTCTCGTGCGCCGCGTGCGCGTCGACCAAGCAGAGCCCCCTCTTGTCGTCGAAGACCAGGTATCCGCCCTGCGCCTGACCGAGATATTTTCTCTCCTGACCGGTCCCTATGTCCGGGAACAGAGCCTTTCCCGCGCCGGCGTCCGTGGGTGGCAGTGCCGGCGGGCGGGATGAGAGGAGCTCCGGGCGTTTCGTAAACCGTTCGGGCTGGGGGACGTAGTTCTCCCACGGGTCCAGGGCGCCGGGACCGGGCGGGTTCAGCGCGCCCCCGTCCCCGTGCGCATCGGGACCGTCATGGACGCGGGGCTCGAACCCGCCCGCCCGGAGTAGCATGTCGGCAGCGCCCCTCCTGACGAGCTCGAATATCGGGCCGGACCTCCTGAAGCGAATCTCCGCCTTGGCCGGATGGATGTTGACGTCCACCTCCTCCGGCGGGATTCCGACCATGATTATCCAGTCGCCGTATATCGAAGCGCCGGTCGAGTTGAGCGCCGACCTTATCGTCGGGTCCTGGACCCGCCTGCCGTTGACGAACGCCGTCACGCTGACCCGGCGGGAGCCGGGCAGGTTGTTCCACCACAGGGATATCCTCGTGCGATCCCCGGCAACCTCCGCGCTGACCGACCTGTGTTCGAGGCCCCACAGAGATGTGAGCACCTCGTCGGTCGATCCCGCGTCCCCGATGTCCAGCAGCTCCTTGCCGTCGTTGGACAGCCTGAACCGAACCGAGGGGTGGACCAACGCGTAATCCTGAACGACCTGGATTATCCTCTTCAGCTCGGCGGTGGAGCCCTTCAGAAATTTTCTCCTGGCCGGGAGGTTGAAGAACAGGTCGTCGACCTGCACCCTGGTACCGGGAGGGGCCGGAATTTCCGAGTGGGAGACGATGCTCCCGCCCTCGCACCGGATGACCCCGCCCGTACTCGCTCCGGCGTGTCTGCTGCGGAGCTCCATCCTGCTCACGGCGGCTATGCTCGACAGGGCCTCGCCGCGGTAGCCCAGAGTGTGCACCCTCTCCAGGTCGTCGATGGTCCTTATCTTGCTCGTGGCGTATCGCTCGAGGGCGAGGGGGAGGTCCGCGAACGGGATGCCCGCTCCGTCGTCCTCGATCACGAGGGAGGTCTTGCCCCCCTGTTCGAGGGATATCCTGATATTGGACGCCCCGGCGTCGAGCGCGTTCTCGAGCAGCTCCTTTGCCGCCGAGACCGGGCGCTCGATCACCTCGCCCGCCGCTATGCGTCTCGACACGCTCGCCGGAAGCCGCTCGATGTTCATGAATGATCCGCTCATCCCAGCCCCAGTATCCTCCTGCTCTTATCCCTCAGACTGCTCACGAGGCCGAGCGCCTCCATCGGGGTCATCCGGTCCGGGTCGCTCATCGCGAGCCGTTCGATTACCCCCTCGCGCTCGACGTCGAAAAACAGCTCCTTCTGGGCGTACTTCCTCGATATCTCGCCCAGCCCCTCCTTCGACTTCGAGGAGCTCTCCTCGAACCCCGAGAGGATCTCCTGCGACCTTCTGACGACAAGGTTAGGGACCCCGGCGAGCCGGGCCACCTCCACGCCGTAGGACCTGTTGGCGGGGCCCGTCACGACCCTGTGAAGAAACCTTATGCCGTCCCCGGACTCCTCGACTGCCATGCTCAAGTTGACGAGGCCAGGCAGGACCATGTTCGTGAGCTCGTGATAGTGCGTGGCAAAGAGGGCCTTCAGCTTCCCCTCCACGTGGAGGCCAAGGAACTCCACCACGGCCCATGCGATGCTCATGCCGTCGTATGTGGACGTCCCTCGCCCTATCTCGTCTAAAATCACGAGGCTGCGCTTCGTCACGTGGCGCAGGATGTTGGCCGTCTCGACCATCTCGACCATGAAGGTGCTGCGCCCCCTGGAGAGCTCGTCCCTCGCCCCGATCCTCGTGAATATCCTGTCCAGCAGCCCGATGTGCGCGCTCTCGGCCGGCACGAACGACCCCATGTGGGCCATGAGCGCCACGAGGGCGGCAGTCCTCAGATACGTGGACTTGCCCGCCATGTTCGGCCCGGTCAGGATCGCGATGCACCCCTCGCCGGAGTCCGGATCCAGCACGATGTCGTTCGGCGTGAACGGGAGGACGCCCAGGGACCTCTCGACCACCGGGTGCCTCGCCCCCCTCACCGCGAAGGTCCGGCTCCCGTCCATGAGGGGCCTGACGTACGAGTTGTCGCGGGCGGCCTCAGCCAGGGATCTCAGAACGTCGAGCGACGCTATCGCCCTCGACGCGAGCTGACACTCCATGCTCCGGTCGAGGACGGCGCCGACGAGCTCCCTGTAGAGGGCGTCCTCCCTCTCCCCTATCTCGTGCTCCGCCCGAAATACTCGGCGCTCTATGTCCTTCAGCGCCTCGTTCACGAACCGCTCGCCCCCGGACACGGTCTGCCGCCTCACGTAGTCGTCCGGCACCCTGTCCGCGTAGCTCCTTCCGACCTCTATGTAATAGCCGAATACCTTGTTTATCCCGACCCGCACCCTTATCCCCGTTCGCTCGCGCTCGGAGCTCTCGAACGCCCTCAGGTTCTCCTCGGCGTTCGAGATCGCATCCCTCGACTCGTCGAGGGATGCGTCGAACCCAGACCTGATCACGCCGCCGGCCCCGACGGCCCTCGGCAGCTCGTCGGACAGGGCCCGCGACAGCAGGCCGCGTAAATTGGAGAGGTCCGGAGCTTCGTCAAAGATCGACCGGAGCGCCCCCAGGTCCTCCCGTCCCAGCATCTCCAGGATCCCCGGCAGGGCGTTCAATGTGTCGCGGATCGCCCCCAGGTCCCTGGGGTTCCCCACCTTGAGGCTGAGCCTCCCCAGCGCCCTCTCCATGTCCCTGCAGCCGGATAGGGCGTCCGACAGGGATCGCAGCAGGGGCCCATCCCGAACCATCGCGTCTATGCAGCTCTGCCTGAACTCTATCTCGCCGAGGCGGACGAGCGGGTGCGTTATCCACGCCCCGAGCAGTCTGCGCCCCATCGGGGTCCTGCAGCGGTTCAGCACGGAGTAGAGGGAGACGCCGCCGTCCACGAGCTCGAGGTTCATCTGCGTCGTCTGGTCTAAGATCAGCATTCCCTCCGGCAGCAGCGGGCGTATTCCATGAACGTGATCCGCCCCTCCGAACTGGGTCTCCTCGAGATAGCGGAGGGCCGCAGCCGCCGCCCCCGAGGCAGGGTCGTCGTCCTCGACTCCCATCGCCCTCAGGCTCGAGAGCCCCCACCTGCCGCAGAGCCACGACGACGCGAACTGAGGGGAAAATTCGCCCCTCTCGCGGGGCACAATCATCGGACGCGCCCCGCCCTCCGCCATGAGCTCCACGATCCGGCGCGACAGATCGGCCTCCTGACCCCTGGGGACCAGCAGTTCGCCCGGGCGGAACGAGAACAGCAGGGAAAGCGCCTCGTCCGCCGGAAATGTTCCGGCCTCAAGAAGCCCCGTGCCGGCGGAGAGGAGCGCTATGGACGAGGTGTCGCCGTTCATGGCGACCGCTGCCAGCCTGCCGTCCCCGTCGGACTCCTGCGGGACGTATGTGCCGGGCGTCACGACCCGGACGACCCTGCGCTCCACCAGCGTCCGGCCGTCCGGCTCCGTCACCTGATCGCATACCGCGACCCTGTAGCCGGCGGCGACGAGCCGGCCCATGTAGGCGTCGAGCGCGTGATGAGGGACGCCCGCCATCGGTATGGCCTTGTCCTGATCCCTCGCGGTCAGCGTTATGTCGAGCACCTCCGACGCCGTGACCGCGTCGTCGAAGAAGAGCTCGAAAAAGTCTCCCATGCGAAACAGCAGCAGGCAGTCGGGATACTGATCCTTCCACTCGCCATACTGCTTCAGCATGGGGGTCATCTTCACTCCGTCAGGCAGTTTCACTTAAAAACAATCCCTCGCAGACTCCAAAAAAATCCCCGCGGAGGACGCCGCCGGCCGCGCACTCTCCGACACGTCCCCCAAGGACGCAAAAAGTCAAATTCCAAACCGCCGCCGTCAGCCGTAAGCCCTCCTGCCCCCGCGCCTGCCGCCATGCCGCGGCTCTCCGCCGCACACAGGCTGGTCGGGACTGACTGAGGCGGGCGCCCCCCCCCGCAGCGAGTCGAGGTAGCCCTGCAGCAGGACTACGGCTGCCACCTTGTCCACCGTGCGCTTCCGGACGCTCCTCGACACGTCGCCCTCGAGCAGCGTCCTGGTGGCTATTGTCGTCGTGAACCGCTCATCCCAGCGAATGATCTCGACCCCGGGGAAACGGCATGCCAGCCTCTCGGCTGTGCGCCCCATCCTGACTGCCTCGGGGCCATCCAAGCCGTCGGTGCGGCGCGGCATTCCAATCAGGATCGCGTCCGCCCCGTACTCGGCGAGTATGGGGGCGAGCTCCTCCATCCAGTCGCCGGACGCGGAGAGGACCGTCACCCCCTGAGCGAAGCTGCCTGTGGGATCGCTCACGGCAACGCCGGTCCTGACCGTGCCGACGTCAAGGGCCACGATTCTGCCCGTTCGCGGGTGCGCCTGATGCGGCACTATCCCCCGATCTGGCGTCTTAAGACGCCCTCGGCCATAGCGATGGTCTCATTTAGTTTGCCCGCGTCCCTGCTGCCGCCCTGGCCCATCGAGGGCCTTCCGCCGCCGCTGCCGCCCATCGCCTCCGCTATCTCCCTGGCGAGGTTGCCGGCGTGAGCGCCGCTCCTCACGGCATCGTCGGAGGCCATGCAGGTGAGGACGACCTGCCCGTCGTCCAGAGCGCCGAGGAGGACCACCACGTTCCTCTCCGAGGCCTTTATCCTGTCCCCGAGCTGGCGCAGCAGATCCCTCGATACCTCCCCGAACGTGTCCGTCACGAGCGAGGTCTCACCTATCCTTACCGCGTTCTTTATGTGGCGCTCCGCGTTCTCGATCATCCCGTGGAGCGTTATGTCCTGATTTTTGCGCTCGAGCGCCTTTACCTCCCCCAACAGGGCCTCGGCCCTCTCGACGAGCGAGTCCTGCTCGCCGCCCATCACCTCGGCCAACCTGCGGAGCGTGCGGCCGGCGCTCTGGAAGATCTCGAGCGACGACGCGCCGGCAACCGCCGTGATGCGCCTTATGCCGGACCCGATGCCCTCGTCCCGGACGATCCGGACCAGCCCGACCTCGCCGGTGTTGGCGACGTGAGTGCCCCCGCACAGCTCCCTGGAGAATCCGGGTATCTCGAGCACCCTCACGACGTCGCCGTACTTCTCCTCGAAGAGCGCCCTGACCCCCATCCCTCGGGCCTCCGCGTAACTCGTGACGTGGGTCAGGACCGGGCGGGCCGCCATCACCTCGGCGTAGACGATCCTCTCGACTTGGGCTATCTCGTCCTGAGTCATGGGGGCGAAGTGGTTGAAGTCGAACCGGAGGAAGGAGGGCGTCACCATCGAGCCCGCCTGCCTGACGTGGCTGCCCAGCACCCTGCCCAGGGCCTCGTGCAGGAGGTGAGTCGCGGTATGGTGCTTTCTGATCGCGCCCCTCCGCTCGACGTCGATCGACGCGAGCACCTCCATGCCGACGCGAACCTCCCCGGACGCGACCGTGCCGTCGTGGATCACGATATCGCCGCTCGGGTGAGAGGCGTCCTCCACCTCGAACCTGACGCCGTCCGCCTCCAGCACGCCTCTATCCCCGACCTGCCCTCCCCGCTCCGCGTAAAAGGGAGTGCGGGAGAGGACTATCCTGGCGCGCTCGCCCTTCGACGCCGAGCCCGCCTCCGCGCCATCCTTCACGATTGCCAGGACCTCGGCCGTGCCGCTTGCGGCCTCGTACCCGTCGAAGGTCGTGGCCCCGAGCCTGTCCGCCAGCTCCGTAAATATGTTCTTCTCCATAACGGCGGACGCCTGTTTGCTCGACGCGCGCGCCCGCTCCCTCTGGCGCTCCATGCTGGCGTTGAACTCGTCGCGTCCGACCGTCACCCCGGCCTCTGCCGAGATCTCCTCCGTCAGCTCGAGGGGAAATCCGTAGGTGTCGTACAGCATGAAGGCAACCTCGCCAGACAGCCTGTCTCCGCCGGAGCCGCCGCCGAGCCTGCCGAGTTCGTCCTCCAGCAGGTCCATTCCCTGG